>JAYRTA010000051.1:0-8956 GCA_041919875.1 Arenimonas sp. | reverse complement strand
CGAGGTCGCGGCCCTTCTCGACGTCGATCGTCACCTGGCGGCAGTACTTGGCCAGCAGCGCGATGTCGTCGTCGGTGAGGATGTGGAAGCCCTGGAAGGGGAAAGGCGTGCCCAGCCAATCGCGGTCGAGGCGGCTGACGAACATGCCGATTTCCAGCTGCCCCACCAGGATCAACTTTTCTTCGAGCGCCATGCATGGCCCCCCTGTGGCCGGCGCTACGTTAGCATGGGCCACCCCCCCGCCAAGGCCCCCGGACGCCCCGTCCGCGCGCCCCAGGAGCCGCCCCGTGGCCAAGCCCCTGCTCGTCTTCGTGCACGGCTGGAGCGTCACCAGCACCGCCACCTACGGCGAACTGCCGGCGCGCCTCGCCCGCGAGGCCGGCCGCGCCGGCGGCCCCGGCATCGACCTCGCCCACGTGCACCTGGGCCAGTACGTGAGTTTCCGCGACGAAGTCACCGTGGCCGACCTGGCGCGCGCCTTCGACCATGCCATCGGCCAGGTCCTGGCCGAGGCCGGCGCCGGGCGTCGCTTCGCCTGCATCACCCACAGCACGGGCGGGCCGGTGGTGCGCGAATGGTTCTCGCGCCACCACGGCCGCGACCCCGGCGCCTGCCCGATGAGCCACCTGGTGATGCTCGCGCCCGCCAACTTCGGTTCCGCCCTGGCCGTGCTCGGCAAGGGCCGGCTGGCGGCGCTCAAGGCCTGGTTCGGCGGCGTCGAACCGGGCACGGGCGTGCTCGACTGGCTCGAGCTGGCCAGTCCCGAATCGCTCGCGCTCAACCTGCCCTGGATCCGCGACAGCGCCGCGCAGGCCATCACCCGCGGCGGTCGCCCGGTCTTTCCCTTCGTGCTCAGCGGCGACGCCATCGACCGCAAGCTCTACGACCACGTCAATGCCTACACCGGCGAAACCGGCGGCGACGGCGTGGTGCGGCTCGCCTCGGCCAACCTCAATGCCCGCCACGTGGTGCTGGCGCAGCCGCCCGCGCAGGCCGGCGAACCGCTGCCGGCGGCGCGCAAGCGCCTGCGTCCGCTGGAACCGGTCGAAGACCACCGCGCGATGCCCAGCGCCTTCAAGATCCTGCCCGGCCTGTCCCACAGCGGCCGGGACATGGGCGTGATGGGCAGCGTGCGCGACGATGGCCGCCCGCATCCGACGGTCGACGCGATCCTGCGCTGCCTGGCCGTGCGCGACCACGCCGGCTACGAGGCGCTGCGCCGCGCCTTCGACGAGGAGAACGCCCTGCACCAGCAGCCCGCGCGCCGGATCGAACGCGAGAAGGTCCCGGTCCTGCCCGACCGGATCTACGTGCACGACCCGCACGCCATGCTGGTGCTGCGCCTGTTCGACGACCGCGGCGCGCGCGTGCCCGAGGCCGACCTGCTCATCACCGGCGGCCCCGCGGCCGATCCGAACCAGCTGCCGGAAGGCTTCCTCACCGACCGCCAGGGCAACCGTCGCGCGCCGGGCAACCTCGCCTTCTTCCTCAACCACGCGGTGCTGGCCGGCTGCCCCGCGATCAGCGACGAACGCGGCCGCCAGGTGCGCGCCGAACGCATCCCGCGGCCGCCCTACGGCCTGCGCGTGCAACCGCGGGAAGGCGAGCGCCTGGTCGAACACTGGCTGGCCGAACTGGCCGGCGCGCGCCTGGACCTGCTCTCGCTGCTGGCGCCGAACCAGACCACGGTGGTGGACCTGCGCCTGCACCGGGTGCTGCGCGAGGGCGCGTTCCGCTTCACCCGGCAGCGCACGCCGCGCGATTTCCGCAAGGACCCGCCCGGCGGCGCGATCTGAACCCGGGGCGCCGCCGCCGGGCGCGGCGAGGCGCCCGTCGGCCCGCGCACGCCTCGTCCCGGGCCATGACTTCAGGCCCGGGCCGCTGAACGGAAAGTTCACGCAGGCTGGTCCACGCTCCGGTCTCCACCCGACTGTCCCCGAGGTTCGCCCATGGCCACCCGTCGCGATGTCCTGACCGCCGCCGTGCTCGCCGCCACCGCGGCGGCACTGCGTCCCCTGCCCGTTTTCGCCAGCGCCGCCGGCGCGATCGAGACGCGGGCGATCCCGTCCACCGGCGAACGCATCCCGGTGATCGGCGCCGGCACCTCGGGAAGCTTCGAGGTCGACGCCGCCGGGCGCGAACCGCTCAGGGACGTGCTCAAGCGCTTCGTCGCCGGCGGCGCCAGCGTGATCGACACCTCGCCCAACTACTCCAATGCCGAGGACGTGCTCGGCGACCTGATGGCCGAGCTCGGACTGCGCGACCGGATCTGGCTGGCCACCAAGCTTGCCGCCGACGACCGCGCCGCGGGCGAGGCGCAGTTCGCCGACTCCCTGCGGCGCCTGCGCACCGACCGGGTCGAGCTGCTGGCCGTGCACAACCTGCGCGACTGGAAGACGCAGCTGGCGCTGGCGCGCGAGCTCAAGGCCCAGGGCAAGGTGAAGTACGTCGGCCTGACCCACTTCCAGGACGGCGCGCACGATGGCCTGGCCGACCTGATCGCCGCCGAGAAACCCGATTTCGTCCAGATCAACTACTCGGTGTCGGCGCCCAACGCCGCGCGCCGCGTGCTGCCGGCCGCGCGCGAACACGGCGTGGCGGTGATGGTCAACCGCGCCTTCGACGATGGCCGCCTATTCGCACGCGTCGCCGACAAGCCCCTGCCCGGTTGGGCCGCCGAGGCCGGCATCACGTCCTGGGCCCAGCTGTTCCTGAAGTTCGCGCTGGCGCACGAGGCGGTGACCGTGGTGATCCCGGCCACCGGCAAGCCCGACCGCCAGGACGACAACCTGCGTGCCGGCCACGGGCCGCGGCTGAGCCAGGCGCAGTGCGACGCGCTGGTCGCGCTGTTCGCCTGAGGCGGGGCCATGCCGGGACCGCTGGCCCACGCCCTTTCCCGGCTGCTCGGCGTCGAGCGCGAGGACCTGCCGCCGGCCCTGGCCGGCATCCTCATGTTCTTCCTGCTCTTCGCCGGCTACTTCATGCTGCGGCCGGTGCGCGAGGCGATGGGCATCGCCGGCGGCGTGGACAACCTGCAGTGGCTGTTCACCGGCACCTTCGTGGCCACGCTCGCGGCCATCCCCCTGTTCGGATGGATCGCCGGCAAGGTCGCCCGCCGGCGCATCCTGCCGTGGACCTACGGCTTCTTCGCGCTCAACCTGCTCGGCTTCGCCGCGGCGATCGCCTGGCGGCCGGACGATCCCTGGCTGGCACGCGGCTTCTACATCTGGCTGTCGGTGTTCAGTCTGCTCAGCGTCTCGGTGGCCTGGAGCGTGCTGGCCGACCTGTTCCGCGTCGGCCAGGCCAAGCGCCTCTTCGCCCTGGTCGCGGCGGGCTTGAGCGCCGGCGGCCTGGCCGGCCCGGTGCTGGGCGTGCTGCTGGTCGGGCCGCTGGGGCTGCCGGGGCTGGTGCTGGTCGGTGCGCTGTTCCTGGTGGCCTCGGCGGCCGCCGCGGGCCGCCTGCAGCGGTGGCGCGACCGCCATCCCCTGGACGATGACGACGCCCCGCAGCGGGCGCGCCCGCTTGGCGGCAATCCGCTGGCCGGCCTGTCCACGGTGTTTGCTTCGCCCTACCTGATGGGCATCGCGACCTTCGTGGTGCTGCTGGCCAGCGTCACCACCTTCCTGTACTTCGAGCAGGCGCGCCTGGTGGAGCTGCGCTTCCCCGACCGCGACGACCAGGTGCGCGTGTTCGGCGCGCTCGATGCCATCGTGCAGGGCCTGGCCCTGGTCACCCAGGTCTTCTTCACCGGCCGCCTGGCCCGCCGCCTCGGCCTGGCCGTCCTGCTGGCGACGGTGCCGCTGGTGATGGCCTTCGGGTTCCTGTGGCTGGCGCTGACGCCGACCTTCGCGGTGCTGGCGGTGGTGATGGTGGTGCGGCGCGCCGGCGAATACGCCCTGGCGCGGCCGGGCCGGGAGATGCTGTTCACCGTCGTCTCGCCGCAGGCCAAGTACAAGGCCAAGAACGTCATCGATACCGCGGTCTACCGCGGCGCCGACGCCGTCAGCGGCTGGGTGAAGGCCGGCATCGATGCCTTCGCCTCGCATCCGGCCGTGGTCGGCGTGGCCGGCGCCCTGTTGGCCCTGGCCTGGGCCGCCACGGGCCTGGGCCTGGCGCGGGCGCACAAGCGCATGACCTGACGCGGCGGCCAGCCACGTTGCTGGCTGCAGTGCCCGAAGGAGAACGGCGATGCCGCGCAAGATCTGGATCGTGCTGGCCTGCACCCTGGCGCTGGCGGCCTGCCAGCGTGGCGGTGAGGCGCCGGCGGACTCGCCCGCGCCCGCGACTCCATCCGACCAGGTGGAGGCCGGTGACGCGGCGACGATGCCGGCGTCCCCCGACGCCCTGCTTGCCGATGGCGCCGGGACCGGCAGCTCGCTGATGAGCATCGACCTGACCCAGCCCGCGGACATCGGCTTCGGCGAGGCCCTGTTCGCCAACGACGAAGGGGGCATGCACCTGCTCGAGCCGGTGCCGGCGCTGGGCGACGACGCCTGGATCGTGGTGGGCCAGGCCGGGGCCGCGGACCTGGTGGTCCATGTGTTCGTGCCGGTCGCGGGCGCCGCCGCCGACCGATCCCAGGTGCCCTTCCAGGTCGCGAGCCTGCACCTGCCCGCGCCCGCCGCGGCCCTGGACCTGGAGGTCGACGACCTGGCGTGGGAAGGCTCCGCGGACGATGCCCGGATCGAATTCCGCCTCGTGCGCCGCCACCACCTGCTTCGCGAGGGCGGCGACCCGGAGAGCGGCGACGGCGCCACCGACTGGGTCAGCCTGCCGTTGCGGGTGGCCTATTCGCGCGCCAGCGGCGAGCTGCAGGTGCTGCCCGCGGACAGCTGAGCTAACCCGGCAAGTATCTCTTTCGCGAAGCTGTACGCTCGCGCTCAAGGCCCCCGGCCGGAACCGCGCCAGACGGGCCTGTGGGACGGAATTGTTAGCGCAGCTTACCCCTTGGCCACGGCTGGCACAGGCACTGACGCTTGCGGCTCCGGGGCCTCCAATGGTCCGCTTGGCCCCACGCCGCCGGCCGCTTCCTCGTCCGGGCCGGCGGCACCGGTTTCACGCTCAACAGCCCCCTGGCGTTGACGAGCTTTGGCAGGGCGATCGACTGTTTTCGGGACAGGCGGCCCTGCCATTTTTTTCCCTTCGCATCGGCCGCGCGCGACGGCGCTAGGATGGCCGCGCCCCTCCCCCAAAGGAGCCGCGCCATGAACTCCCGGCTGCATGCGCTGTTTCCGCCCGTCCTGTGCGTCCTGGCGCTGGTCGCCGCCACCGCCCGGGCCCAGGTCGTCCCGCTCGAGTTCCGTGAGGTGCCCAGCCAGGCCGGCCCGCTGAGCCTGTCGACGATGGCGCGCGGGCTCGCCAACCCCTGGGGCCTGGCCTTCCTGCCGGACGGCCGCGTGCTGGTGACCGAACGGGCCGGCCGGCTGCGCATCCTCGAGGGCACCACCCTCTCGGCGCCCGTGACCGGCCTGCCGACGATCTGGGTGCAGGGCCAGGGCGGCCTGCTCGACGTCGCGCTCGATCCGCAGTTCGCCAGCAACCAGCGCGTTTACCTGAGCTACGCGGAAGCCGGCAGCGGCGGCGCCGGCACCGCCTTGCTGCGCGGTCGCCTGGTGGGCACGGCCCTGCAGGACGTGCAGGTGCTGTTCCGGCAGGAGCCCAAGCTCAGCAGCGGCAACCATTTCGGCGGCCGCATCGCCTTTTCGCCCCAGGGCCACCTGTACCTGACCCTGGGCGAGAACAACGTGCGCATCACCGCCCAATACCTCGACCACCACCAGGGCAAGGTGGTGCGCCTGTGGCCCGACGGCAGCATCCCCGCCGACAACCCCTTCGTCGCCGATCCGGCCGCCCTGCCCGACCTCTGGAGCCGGGGCCACCGCAATCCCCAGGGCGCCGCGATCCATCCCGCCACCGGCGAGCTGTGGGTGGTCGAACATGGCGCCCTGGGCGGCGACGAGCTCAACATCGTGCGCGGCGGTCGCAACTATGGCTGGCCGATCATCACCCACGGCCGCGACTACAACGGCCAGCCCATCCCCGAATCGGTGGGCACGGCCGCGCCGGGCATGGAGCAGCCGCTGCATTACTGGGTGCCCACCTCGATCGCGCCCAGCGGCCTGGCCTTCTACACGCACCCGCGCATGCCCGCCTGGCAGGGCGACGTGTTCCTGGGCGCGCTCGCCGGCCAGCGCCTGGTGCGGCTGGACCTGGACGCGCAGGGCCGGGTGCTCGCCGAGGAACGCCTGCTGGCCGGGCTGAACTTCCGCATCCGCGACGTGCGCGAAGGGCCCGACGGCGCCCTGTGGCTGCTGACCGACGCCAGCGACGGCCGGGTGCTCAAGCTCGAGCCTGGCAAGTCGCGCTGGCGCCGGGAACTGCACGACCCGCCGGCGGCCGCACCGCGACCGCTGGCGCCCGAGACCCGCCGGCCACCGCGCGAACCCGCGCGCCGGCGCTGACGGCGGCGCTGCCGTGCGTCGCGCCGGCCGGCACCGCCGCGGTATCCTGCCCGCCCTCCCTCCGCCTGGCCCGCCATGCCCATCTGGGTCGACGCCGACGCCTGCCCCAACGTGGTCAAGGACGTGCTGTTCCGGGCCGCCGAACGCACGCGCGTCGAGCTGGTGCTGGTGGCCAACAGCTGGGTGCGCACGCCGCCCTCGCGCTTCGTCCGCTCGATGCAGGTGGCGGGCGGGCCCGACGTGGCCGACGATGCCATCGCCGAACGCTGCGCCGCCGGCGACCTGGTGGTGACCGCCGACATCCCGCTGGCGGCGCGCGCGCTGGACAAGGGCGCGCTGGCGCTCAATCCGCGCGGCGAGCTCTATACCGCCGACTCCATCGCCCAGCGCCTGTCCCTGCGCAATTTCATGGACGAACTGCGCGGCGCCGGCGTCAACACCGGCGGCCCGCCGGCCCTGCATCCACGCGACGTGCAGGCCTTCGCCAACGCCCTCGACCGCTGGCTGGCCAAGCGCCCGCCGGCCTCCCGGGAGACCGCATGACCCGCATCGACTTCGCGCTGGACCGCGAGTTCGTCGCGCTCAACGACCTGCTCAAGCTGGCCGGCGTCTGCGACAGCGGCGGCATGGGCAAGGCGCTCGTCGCCAGCGGCGCGGTGACCGTGGACGGCGTGGTCGAGCTGCGCAAGACCGCCAAGATCCGCGCCGGCCAGGCGGTGGCCCTGGACGGCATCGAGATCCGCGTGCGCGGGCCTCAGTAGCCCATGCAGAAGAAGTTGAGCTTGTTGCCGTCCAAGTCGCGGAAATAGGCGGCGTAGAAGCCCTTGAAGCGCTCGCCCGGGGCGCCCTCGTCGGTGCCGCCCAGGGCCAGCGCCTTCGCATGCATCGCGTCCACCTGCGCCGGCGACTTCACCGACAGCGCGATCATGGTGCCGTTGCCGCGGTGCGCCGGCTGGCCATCGAAGGGCGTGATCACGCCGACGCTGGGACTGGCCATGTCGCGGCCCCAGGCGACGAAGCGCGGGCCTTCCATGATGCGTTTGGCGCCCAGCTCGCCCAGCAGCGCGTCGTAGTAGGCGGTGGCGCGGACGAGGTCGTTGGTGCCGAGGGTGACGTAGCCGATCATCGGGATGCTCCGGTGGGGGTGGCCGCATCTTGGTGCATCGGCGGTGGCCACGGCAGTGCGGTTTCCGCCGCGACCGTCGGAATCGGCCCCGCCCTCAGCGCGGCGGCCGGGCCACGGGCACCAGCAGGCCGGCGATCAAGGGCCCGTTCCCAGCATCGGCAGCTGCAGGCCCTGGGCGCGGGCGCATTCGCGGGCGATCTCGTAGCCGGCGTCGGCGTGGCGCATCACGCCGGTGCCGGGGTCGTTCCACAGGACCCGCGCCAGGCGCCGGTCGGCCGCCTCGCTGCCGTCGCAGACGATCACCACGCCGCTGTGCTGGCTGTAGCCCATGCCCACGCCGCCGCCGTGGTGCAGCGACACCCAGGTGGCGCCGCCGGCCACGTTGAGCATGGCATTGAGCAGCGGCCAGTCCGAGACCGCGTCGCTGCCGTCCATCATCGCCTCGGTTTCGCGGTTGGGCGAGGCGACGCTGCCGCTGTCGAGGTGGTCGCGCCCGATCACGATGGGCGCGCTCACTTCGCCCGTGCGCACCATCTCGTTGAAGGCCAGGGCCAGGCGGTGGCGGTCGCCCAGGCCGACCCAGCAGATGCGTGCCGGCAGGCCCTGGAAGCTGATGCGCTCGCGCGCCATGTCCAGCCAGCGGTGCAGGTGCGGGTTGTCCGGGATCAGTTCCTTCACCTTGGCGTCGGTCCGGTAGATGTCCTCCGGGTCGCCGCTCAGCGCCACCCAGCGGAAGGGGCCGATGCCGCGGCAGAACAGCGGCCGCACGTAGGCCGGCACGAAACCGGGGAAATCGAAGGCATCGGCGCAGCCGACGTCCTTGGCCATCTGGCGGATGTTGTTGCCGTAGTCGAAGGTGGGGATGCCCTGGTTCCGGAAATGCAGCATGGCCTCGACGTGCACGCGCATCGAATGCTTGGCCGCGTCCACCACCCGCGCGGGGTTGTTCTTCTGTTCGCTGAACCACTCCTCCAGCGTCCAGCCGGCCGGCAGGTAGCCGTGCAGCGGGTCGTGGGCGCTGGTCTGGTCGGTCACCGCGTCGGGGCGCACGCCGCGCCGCACCAGCTCGGGCAGGATCTCGGCGGCATTGCCCAGCAGGGCGATGGACCGGGCCTGGCCCGCGGCCGTGTACTTGGCGATGCGCGCCAGCGCGTCGTCGAGGTCGGCCGCCTGCTCGTCCACGTAGCGGGTGCGCAGGCGCATGTCGATGCTCGACTGCCGGCATTCGATGTTGAGCGAGCTCGCGCCCGCCAGCGCCGCCGCCAGCGGCTGCGCGCCACCCATGCCGCCCAGGCCGGCGGTGAGGATCCAGCGCCCGGCGAGGTCGCCGCCGTAGTGCTGGCGGCCCATCTCCACGAAGGTTTCGTAG
>JAYRTA010000050.1:0-9029 GCA_041919875.1 Arenimonas sp. | reverse complement strand
GCTGTCGGCGACGCTCGACGAGTTGGCCGCGCTGGCCTGGTTCGACCGTGCCGCCCGCGCCGACGCCGAGGCGCGCGCGGCCGCCGCGCAGGCCGCGGCGGCGGCCGGCGAAGGCGAGGAGCCGGCGCCCCCCGGTCCGGAGGCGCCGTCCTCACCGGACCCCGCCGCCCGCGTCGAGGCGCTGCGCCAGGACATCGCCGGGTGGCAGGCCCGCTTTGCGGGCAAGGTCTTCCTGCTGCCGCCGCAGAAGGCCGGCAACCTGCTCAAGACCCGCGAAAACTACCTGGCCGGCCACTGATGAACCTCGGCTTGCGCCTGCTGTCTTCCTTCGGTGGCCTGGCCTGCGCCGCCGCCGTCGGATTGGCGGCCTGGGCGAGCCATGGGCTCGCGGGAGAAGCCGCCCGCCTGGTCGGCCTGGCGGCGGTGTTCTGCTTCGGGCACGGCCTGGCCCTGGTGGCGCTGGCGCCGGCGGCCCGGCGGCCGCGCGCGGCCGGGCTGTGGTTGCTGGCCGTGGGCGTGCTGCTGTTCGCCGGAACGCTGCTGACCACGGTGCTGTTCGGCAATCCGACCCGACTGGCGCCGCTGGGCGGTTGGCTGCTGATGGGCGGGTGGCTCATCATCGCCGTCGACGCCCTGCGACGCTGAGCCCGCCATGCCCCGATTCCGCCGCGGCTTCGATCTCGACGCCGCCACCGCACACCTGCGCAAGCATGACCGGCGGTTCGGCCGCTGGATCGACCGGATCGGGCCGCTCGACGTGGCCGGGCGCTGGCGCCGGCCTTTCGATCCGACCGACGCCCTGGCGCGGGCGATCCTCTACCAGCAGCTGTCGGGCAAGGCGGCGGCGACGATCGTGGGCCGGGTGGAGGTGGCGATCGGGTCGAAGAAGCTGCACGCGGATACGCTGTCGCGCATCGACGACGTGGCACTGCGCGCCTGCGGGGTGTCGGGCAACAAGGCGCTGGCGTTGCGGGACCTGGCGGCGCGCGATGCCCGCGGCGAGGTGCCGTCGCTGCGCGAGATGGCGACGATGGCCGATGCGGACATCATCGAGCGCCTGGTGGCGATCCGCGGCATCGGGCGCTGGACGGTGGAGATGATGTTGATGTTCCAGCTCGGGCGTCCGGACGTGCTGCCGGTCGACGACCTGGGGGTGCGCAAGGGCGCGCAGCGCCTGGACCGCGACGAGGAGCCCCCCAAGCCGCGCGCCCTCGCGGAGCGTGGCGAAGCCTGGGCCCCGTACCGGACGCTCGCCGCCCTATACCTCTGGCGGATCGCCGACGCCACCCAGCCCCCCACCAAACGCTTCCAGGACTAAGCCCCCAAAACGGTTCCAGGTTCAATTTCCAGTACGCAGGCCCGCTGGCCGGGTGGCGACGGCGGGCGTCAGCCGGCCACGGGCCAAGAAGTCACCCGCCCTCGGGGCGAACTCACCAACGACGCCGGGCGAGGCACTCCCGGGCAACACGTCGGCGCGCGGCGCATTTCACCCGGCCACTCGCGCGGAACCAACCAAGCCTTGGGGGTAGCTTCGCGAACACGATGGGGGGCTCATCGTGCCGGCGACGGCGCGGGCCTCACGCCGGGTGCCAGCGCCAGTGCCAGGGCTCGTAGACGATGCCGTGGGGGTTGCCGCGCGGGTAGCTGAGGCGGAATCCGAAGTCGGGGGCGCGGCGGTGCAGCCAGGCGAACGCGGGCGTGACTTCGAAGCTCTCTTCCGCGGGTGGCTCGCCGGGCGTGCCGATGTCGAGCGCATGGCCGCCATGGTGCTCGCTGAAGCCCGGCGCCGCGTTGACCGCGAGGATCTGTTCGAGCGTCAGGCCGCGGGCCCGTTTGCGTTCGAAGATGCCCAATTGGTAGTCGTGGCTGCGGTAGCCGGAGATCGCCTCGATGCAGACCTCGTCGGCCCACGCCGCCTCCACCATCCGGCGCCAGGCGCGCGCCGCGCCGGCGTGCAGCCACAGCGGGCGGCGGTAGCGGTCGACGCCGGCGAACTCCAGGCGCGCCGGCTCGGCCACGAGGCACAGGCCGGAGGCGGTCGCATAGGCGTCCGCGTCCAGGCCCAGCGAGGCGAGCCGCGCCTCCAGGCCGTCGAGCGGCAGGTGCCGCGCGTGGCCGGCGCGTTCGTCGCGGGCTTCGAGTGCGTCCAGCACCTCCGCCAGGCCCGGCTCCTGGTCCAGGCGCGGGACCAGGGCATGCAGGCGGTGGCCGTCGAAGGTGGCCAGGTAGTGGCCGTCGCGCTTGCGGCGCAGCAGCCAGGGGGCCCGGGCGAGGGCGCGGGCGTCGGCATTGGCGCGCGCGCGCAGGAGCTGGCTGGGCCAGGCTTCCACGTTCGGGCTGTTGACCAGGTGCCAGGCGGCGGCGCGCATCGGTGGGTCTCCGTCAGCGACGGACAGGGTGCGCGCGCGCCGCGGCTTCCTGCAAGACCGACAGCACCGCACGCGGATTCTCGAAGCTCAGCAGCCAGCGGCTGCCGTCCACGTGGGGCAGCAGGAGCACGCGCCCCGGGTCGAGCACCAGGCAGAAGGCCTTGCCGCGGTCACGCAGGCGGAAATGGCCGGCCTGGAGGCCGGGGAGGGCGAATCCGTTGGTCTTGAGCAACGGCTTGAGCTCGGTGTGTTCCCGCAGGTCCACCACCCGGGCCTGGTCGAGCCGCAGGTGATCCAGGCGGACTTCGCGCGTGTACCAGGTGGCCTTGACGCGGAGGCGGTGGTCGTCGAACGCGACTTCCCGGCGCAAGACCGGCACCAGGGCCGCGGCGATCGCCAGCGCCACGCCGGCCTGGATGCCCAGCACCGCCAGCAGGGAGATCTCGCCGGCCCGCGCCGAGCCGACCAGCGCCACCGCGACGCCGATCGGCACGAGGGCGCCGATGGCGACCGCGAACAGCACCGGCGCCCGGCCCAGCGGCGGCAGCCGGAAGCGCCGGTCCACGCTCATTGCAGGACCAGCAGGAACAGGCCGGTGGCCAGGGCGAGGGCCGAGCCGATGGCCCAGGGCAGCAGGGCGCGCATCGGTTGGCCGGCACGGCGGCGCTGGATCATCTTGACGACATGCAGCATGTCACTCTCCTTGGTCGGGGACTGGGTTGGTTTCGTCGGTGCCGCCACGGGGCAGGCGGCCGGCCTTGCGCAGGGCGTCGCGCAGCACGTACTCGATCTGGGCATTCACCGACCGCAGCTCGTCGTCGGCCCAGCGCTGGACGGCGTCCAGCACCTGGGCGTTGATGCGCAGCGGGTAGGCTTTCTTCTCCGCCAAGGTCCCGGCCTCAGTAGATGGAACCGGCGTTGACCACCGGCTGGGTGCCGCGCTCGCCGCAGAGCACGACCAGCAGGTTGCTCACCATCACCGCGCGGCGCTCGGGATCGAGCTCGACCACGTTGCGCGCGCTCAGGTGGGCCAGGGCCATCTCGACCATGCTCACCGCGCCTTCGACGATGCGGGTGCGGGCGGCGATGATCGCGCTGGCCTGCTGGCGCTGCAGCATGGCCTGGGCGATTTCCGGGGCGTAGGCGAGGTGGCTGATGCGCGCCTCGATCACGTGCACGCCGGCCTCGGCCAGGCGCTCCTGGATTTCCTCGGTGAGGTGCTTGGCGATCTCGGCCGCGTGGCTGCGCAGGGCGACCTGTCCGTCCTCGTGCTGGTCGTAGGGGTAGCTGGTGGCCATCGCGCGCAGCGCGGCCTCGGACTGGATGTGCACGAAGCTCTCGTAGTCGTCCACGTTGTAGACGGCTTCGGCCGAATCCACCACCTGCCAGACGATCACCGAGGCGATCTCGATCGGGCTGCCGTCGAGGTCGTTAACCTTGAGCTTGCCGCTCTCGAAGTTGCGCACGCGCAGGCTGACCTTCTTGGCGCTGTAGAAGGGGTTGTTCCAGCGCAGGCCCTGGTCCTTGACCGTGCCGATGTACTTGCCGAACAGGCTCAGCACCGCCGCCTGGTTGGGCTCGACCATGTACAGGCCGCCGGAGAGGACGATCAGCACCACCGCGGCCAGCAGGCCGCCGACGATGCGGACCGGGTCGGGCGGGGAGCCTGCCCCGGACACGATCAGGGCCACGGTGCCGGCCAGGGCCAGCAACAGGACCAGCAGGGCCGGAATACCGGGGATGGAGCGCAGGGGCGTCTCTTTCATGGTCGTTCTCCCGTGAGGTGGGTGAACGATATCAAAAAGATATCAATCGTCAAGAATGTCTTTCGGCAGGGGGCCGGCCGGCCCCTGGCCAGCCTGTCCGATCAGCTACTTGGCCGCCGGGAGCACGCGGTAGCGGACCAGGGGCGAGGGTAATTGCTCGCTGCCGACCAGCAGTTCCCGGCCGTCGGCCGAAAAGGCGATGGCTTCCGCCTGGGGGATCCAGGGCAGGGCCAGGGCCTGGCCGGGACGGGCCAGCGGCACCGACCAGTCTTCGCCGGGCTGGCGCACCAGGAAATGGATGGCGCGATAGCTCAGCACCGCCAGCACGCGGCCGTTGGGGCTCAGGTCGGCGCCGGTGATCTGGGCGCGGTAGCGGCCGTAGACGGGGCTCTTGGCGAGGTCGTCCTCGGTCGGTTGGGCCACGTCGGGCAGGGTGCCCAGGCGTTCGGCCACCTGGGTGCCCTCGTCCGGGCCCAGCGGCAGCCGGAACAGTTCCGGCGGCACGCGCTTCTTGGACACCAGCAGCACCTGGCGCGCCTCGGCATCGACGGCCACGGCCTCGCAGTCGCGCGGACCGTCGGGCCAGCGGAAACGCTGGGTCCAGGCCAGGCGCGCGGGCGCATCGAGCGAGGCGGGTTCCTCGATCACGTGCAGCACCAGCTCGGCGCGGATGCCGCCGTTGTCGCCGGTATCGGCCAGCAGCAGGTAGCGCTTGCCGTCGAGCTCGAACGCCGCCAGGTCCTCCCAGTCGATGTTGGGGACCGGCACGTCCACCTTGCCCTGCCAGCGGCCGCTGCCGTCCACCAGGTGCAGCTGGGCCGGGCTGCCGCTGTCGTTGATCGCCCACCACTGGCCCGGGTGGCTGCGCGAGGCCGCCAGGCCGCTGATTTCGGCGATCGCGCGATGGGTCACCAGGCCGGCGACTTCGGGCTCGCTCCAGCGCGCCGCCAGGGCGGCCGCGGGCATCAGCAGGGACAGGGCCATCACGGCCGGACGCAAGGGATTCACCCGGGGAGTATCGCGGAAATGCCGCGCGCGGTCAGCCGGCATGGACGGGCGGATACAATGCGGCCCCCCGCCAGGAGCCGCCCCGATGACCCAGCCCACGCCCGCCGCGCTCGGCACGCCGCTCAGCCCCTCCGCCTTCCGCGTGCTGCTGCTGGGCTCGGGCGAGCTGGGCAAGGAAGTCGCGATCGAACTGCAGCGCCTGGGCGTGGAGGTGATCGCCGCCGACCGCTACGACAACGCGCCGGCAATGCAGGTGGCGCACCGCAGCCACACCCTCAACATGCTCGACCCGGCCGCCCTGCGCGACCTGATCGCCCACGAAAGGCCGCACCTGGTGGTGCCGGAAATCGAAGCCATCCACACCCCGACCCTGGTCGAGCTCGAGCGCGACGAAGGCCTGCGGGTGGTGCCGACCGCGCGCGCCGCGCGCCTGACCATGGACCGCGAAGGCATCCGCCGCCTCGCCGCCGAGACCCTGGGCCTGCCCACCAGCCCCTACCGCTTCGTGGACACGCGCGAGCAGTACCTGGATGCCGTGCGCGCCATCGGCCTCCCCTGCGTGGTCAAGCCCCTGATGTCCTCCTCGGGCAAGGGCCAGAGCACGGTGCGCGGCGCCGACGACGTGGACGCGGCCTGGGACTACGCCCAGTCCGGCGGCCGCGCCGGCCAGGGCCGCTGCATCGTCGAGGGCTTCGTGGATTTCGACTACGAAATCACCCTGCTGACGGTGCGCCACCGGGACGGCACGTCCTTCTGCGCGCCGATCGGGCATCTGCAGGTGGCCGGCGACTATCGCGAAAGCTGGATGCCCCAGGCGATGTCGGCGGCCGCGCTGGCCGAGGCCCGGCGCATCGCGCGCGCGGTCACCGACGAGCTCGGCGGCTGGGGATTGTTCGGCGTGGAGTTGTTCGTGAAGGGCGACCAGGTCTGGTTCAGCGAAGTCTCGCCGCGCCCGCACGACACCGGCCTGGTCACCCTGGTGTCGCAGGAGCTCAGCGAGTTCGCGCTGCACGCGCGCGCCATCCTGGGCCTGCCCCTGCCGGCGATCGACGCCCTCGGGCCCTCGGCCTCCTGCGCGATCCTGGCCGAAGGCCATGGCGTACCGGCCTTCGAAGGCGTGGACTCGGCCCTGGCCGAACCGGGCACCGCGCTGCGCCTGTTCGGCAAACCGCGCGTGGAGGGCCAGCGCCGCGTCGCCGTGGTGCTGGCGCGCGATGCCGACGTCGAGGCCGCGCGCGAAAAGGCGCGCCGCGCCGCGGCCGCGATCAAGGTCCACCTGCGCTGAGCCGGGGCCGCGCCTGTGCGCGGCGGCGGGCTTACTCCAGGTCCACCCAGACCAGCCGGTGGTCGGTGGCGTCCATCCAGTCCGCGCCGGTCTCGCCCGGCCTGGGCCAGAACACGCCGCTCGCGGCCACGGTCCAGCCCACCGAGGGCAGGGCGTAGTCGACCCGGAACACGCCGCTGCGGCCGAAGTTCGCGGTCGCGTGCAGCGGCGAGCCGCGCTTGCCATCGGCGGCGCCGGGGCCACGTGCGGCCGCCCAGGCTTCGGCCGCCGCCGGGCCGCCCGCGCTGCGCGGGCTGGCCATGCGCAGCACCCGCGGATGCTCGAGCAGCTGGTGGATGGTGCCGGGCAGGGCGCCGCCGTCGGCGGGATCGGCGTTGTAGTCGCCCACGATCACGAAGCGCTCGCCCTCGGGCAGGCCGCCGCAGCGGCCGGCGTCGTCGCACAGCCAGGCCTCGTTGCCGGGCGTGAGGTACTCGGCCCAGAGCCGCACCTCGTCATGGTTGCGGTGCGCATTGCGGCGTTCCGGGCCGTCGAAGACCGGCGGCGTCGGGTGCGCGGCCAGCAGGTGCAGGCGGCCGCGTGGCGTGTCGATCGGCAGGTCCCAGTGCGACTTCGAACTCAGGCGCAGCTGGGCCCAGGTGGCCGGCGCGTAGAAGGGTTCGCCGGTGTCGGGCCGCACCGGCGCGCTCGCCCGCGGCATCGCGCTCCAGCGCAGGTGCTGGAAGGTGCGCGCCGCAGCGGCATCGATCGGGTATCGCGACAGCACGAGCATGCCGTACTGGCCCGGGTGCAGGCCGTAGCCCCAGGCGTCGTTGCCATGGAAGCGGCCTTCGCCGCCGACCCGGCCATCGCCGTCGAGGTCCAGGCCGCTGGGGATGCCCGTGTTCACCGGCGCGAAGTAGCGGTACGGGTACACGATCGGGGCCTGGCCGTGCTGGCCCACCTGCAGGTAGCGCTGCTGGAACAGGTCGGCGGCGCGGCCGGCCGGGTCGTGGTCGAATTCGTTGAGCAGCAGGATGTCCGGGCGCAGGTGCTGGATGGTCGCAGCGATGCGGCGCGCGTCCTCGTCGCCCAGGTCCAGGCGTTCGACCAGGCCGCCGTGGGCCTCGTCGTACAGCGAGGTGTTGAAGGTGGCGACCCGCAGGCTCACCGGCTCGGGGGGCGGCGTCGGCGCGGCCGCGCACGCGGCCAGCAGCAGGACAAGGGCGGCGCACCGGGCCGCGCGGAAGGTGGGGCGCATGGGCAGGCATTGTGCCCGAGCGCGGCGGCCGCGGGCGAGCCGGCCCGGGCCCGGGTCCGGCTCACGGCGGCAGCGGGCGCCAGAGCGCGCCGTCGAGGAATTCCAGCGGCTGGAAGCCGCGCTTGTAGGCCATCTTCGGATGGCCCTGCAGCCAGAAGCCCAGGTAGAGGTGGCCGCGGCCTTCGTCCCGGCAGCGGTCGATCTGGCGCAGGATCGCGTAGGTGCCCAGGCCGCGTTCGGCCAGCGCCGGGTCGTAGAAGGTGTACACGGCCGACAGGGCATCGGGGACCACGTCGGTGACCGCCAGGGCCACCAGGCGGCCGTCGAGCCGGAACTCCATGAACTGGGTCGGGCTCCAGGTGCAGCTCAGGAAGCTGTCGAAGTTCTCGGGCGTGGGGTCGTCCATGCCGCCGCCGCGGTGGCGGCCGTCGAGGTAGCGGCGATAAAGGGCGAAGTTCTCGGACGTGCGGCGCGGGGCGACGATGCGCAGCTCCAGGTCGGCGTTGCGCGCCAGGCAGCGTCGCTGGCTGCGGCTGGGCCGGAACCCGGCCGCCGGCACCCGCACCGAAATGCAGGCCCGGCAGCCCGGGCAGTGCGGGCGGTAGACGTGGCCGCCGCTGCGGCGGAACCCCATGGCCATGGCCTGGGCGTAGACCGAGGGCAGGTGCGGGTCGGCCGGGTCGATGATCAGGTCGCGCGAGGGGCGCTCGGGCCAATAGCCGCAGGCGTGTTCCAGGGTCTGGAACAGCCGGATCGCGTGCTGGCCTTCGTTGCGCATGGCCGCAGTCTACGCCGCCCGGCGGCGCGGCTTCAGGCCCGCACGCGGCCCAGGCGCTGACCCACGCGGGTCGGGGTTTCGGTGGCGAAGGCGTCGAGTTCGACCGCGTCGCGCGGGAACAGCAGGATCACGGTGGAGCCATAGTTGAAGCGCGCCATCTCGGCGAAGCGCGCCAGCGTCACGCCCTGGCCGCGCCAGTCGCGGCGCACCGGCGTGTTCGCGTAGGGCGGGATCTCCTCGCCGTTCCATACCGATTCCACGCCCGACACCAGCAGGGCGCCGACCATCACCGCGCACATCGGCCCGAACCCGGTGTCGAAGTGGCAGACCAGGCGCTCGTTGCGCGCGAACAGGCGCGGGATCGCCTGCACGCCCCAGGGCGCCACCGTGAACAGGCGGCCGGGCACGTGCAGGGTTTCCACCAGGGTGCCGCCCCAGGCCATGTGCACGCGGTGGTAGTCGCGCGGCGAGAGGTAGATGTTGGCGAACCAGCCCTCGGCATAGGGCGCCGCCATCGCCTCGCTGCCCAGCAGTTCGGCGGCGGTGAAGGCCTGGCCCTTGGCCTGGAAGATGCGCCCGGCCT
>JAYRTA010000049.1:0-9081 GCA_041919875.1 Arenimonas sp. | reverse complement strand
CCATCGACCGCATCATCGACGTGTTCCCGGCGGGCGAAAAGCCGATGGTGCGCTCCATGCTTTCGGAGTCCCTGCGCGCGGTGATTTCGCAGTCGCTGCTCAAGAAGGTCGGCGGCGGCCGCCTGGCGGCGCACGAGATCATGGTGGCCACCCCGGCCATCCGAAACCTGATCCGCGAAGACAAGGTCGCGCAGATGTACTCGGCCATCCAGACCGGCCAGGCCTACGGCATGTCCACCCTGGACCAGTGCCTGCAGGACCTGACCAAGCGCGGCCTGGTGACCAAGATGCAGGCGCGCGAGTACGCCAAGGACAAGAAGCTGTTCGAGTAAGCACGGGCGGTCGGGCCGGGCGGGACGCCGGCGCCGACGGACTAGGGCACCGGCGCGCCGCGCCGGGGCAGGGCAGGAGCAAGCATGAGCAGCATCGATTTCACCTCGTTCCTCAAGCTGATGGCGCACAAGAAGGCGTCCGACCTGTTCATCACGGCCGGCGTGCCGCCGTCGATGAAGGTCAACGGCAAGCTCTCGCCCATCACCCAGAACCCGCTCACGCCGCAGCAGTCGCGCGACCTGGTGCTCAACGTGATGAACCCCTCGCAGCGCGAGGAGTTCGAAAAGACCCACGAGTGCAACTTCGCCATCGGCGTCTCGGGCGTCGGCCGCTTCCGCGTGTCCTGCTTCTACCAGCGCAACCAGGTCGGCATGGTGCTGCGTCGCATCGAGACGCGCATCCCGACGGTCGAGGAGCTGAGCCTGCCGCCGGTCATCAAGACCCTGGCGATGACCAAGCGCGGCATCATCCTGTTCGTGGGCGCCACCGGCACGGGCAAGTCCACCTCGCTGGCGGCCATGATCGGCTACCGCAACATGAACTCCTCGGGCCACATCATCACCATCGAGGACCCGATCGAATTCGTGCACAAGCACGAGGGCTGCATCATCACCCAGCGCGAGGTCGGCATCGACACCGACAGCTGGGATGCGGCGCTGAAGAACACCCTGCGCCAGGCGCCGGACGTGATCATGATCGGCGAGGTGCGCACCCGCGAGGGCATGGACCACGCCATCGCCTTCGCCGAGACCGGCCACCTGGTGCTGTGCACCCTGCACGCGAACAACGCCAACCAGGCGATGGACCGCATCATCAACTTCTTCCCGGAAGACCGCCGCAGCCAGCTGCTGATGGACCTGTCCATGAACCTCAAGGGCGTGGTCGCGCAGCAGCTCATCCCGACCCCGGACGGCAAGGCGCGCCGGGTCGCGATGGAAATCCTGCTGGGCACGCCGCTGGTGCAGGACTACATCCGCGACGGCGAGATCCACAAGCTCAAGGACGTCATGAAGGAATCGACGAACCTGGGCATGAAGACCTTCGACCAGGCCCTGTTCGAGCTCTACCAGGCCGGCGAGATCAGTTACGAGGACGCGCTGCGTTTCGCCGACTCGGCCAACGAGGTGCGCCTGAAGATCAAGCTGGCCCAGGGCGGCGACGCCCGCACGCTCAGCCAGGGCCTCGACGGCGTCGAACTGTCCGAAGTGAAGTAGTCGCGCCTCCGGGCGCGATCCTCCCGGGCAGGCGACAATCCAGGGCGCGGTCCGGAAGACCGCGCCCTTTCCTTTCCCCGCGCCGCCGGCGCCCCGGCCGAGCCCCATGCCCCCCTGCCTACCCCGCTGGCTGCTCGTCCTGGCCCTGTTGCCCGCCGCGGCTGCGGCGGCCGGGTCGACGGCCGGTCGCCGCGCAGGCGACGAGGGCGTGCCGCTGGACCGCTTCAGCCTCTCGCTCGGCGCCTTCCTGGCCCGCAGCGATACCAGCGTGCAGGCGCGCGGTCGATTCGAGGACCAGTCCCTGGCCGGCCGCTTCAACCTCGAACGCGACCTGGGCCTGGACCAGGCGGAGCCGGTGACGCGGCTTCGCCTGGAGTGGCTGCCGGGCGGGCGCCAAGGCCTGGTGCTGGACGTGTTCGGCTACCGGCGCGCGAACGCGCGCACCCTGGCGCGCGAGATCGAATACGACGGCCGCACCTGGTCGGCCTCGGCCACGGTCGAGGCCGAGCTCGATTACCGCTTCGCCAGCGCCGCCTGGCGGCACTGGTGGATCGCCCCCTCGTCGGCGTTCGGCCTGGGCCTGGGCCTGGCCCGCTACCGGGTGGACAGCCGCCTGGAGGGCGAGGCGAGCTTCGAAGGCGAGACCGCGGTCGCGCGCAGCGAGGACAGCGCATCCGCGCTCGCACCGCTGCTGGCCCTGGGCTGGCGCCAGACCCTGGGCCGCCAGCTGCGCCTGTACGCCGACGTGTCCGGCGTGGGCAAGGCCGGCGGCGATCTGTCGGGCCATGTGATGGAGGCCGCGCTGGGCCTGGAATGGCGGCTGGGGCGGAACCTGTCCCTGGCGGCCGAGTACGGCGGCACCCAGATCCGCCTCGACCGCCGGCGCGGCGATGCCCAGGCCCGCCTGGACCTGAAGCTGCACGGCCCGACCCTGTTCCTTCGCCTGCACTGATCGCGCGCTGGCGGGACGTGCGCAGGCGCCGCGCCCTGGCCGCGCGTTAGAATCCGCGCATGGCCGACGCCCCTTCCGCGGCCGGCCACTCGCTGGCCGACCACTTCCTGATCGCGATGCCCGCGCTGGACGACCCGAATTTCGAACGGTCGGTGACGCTGTTGTGCCAGCACGACGCCAGCGGCGCGATGGGCCTGGTGGTGAACCGCCCGGCCGACTACGTGCTGGGCGACCTGTTCGAGCAACTGGGCATCACCGGCGCGCCCGAGGCCCTGGCGCAGGTGCGGGTGCTCGCCGGCGGCCCGGTGCAGCCCGAGCGCGGCTTCGTGCTGCATGAGGACCCGCGCCCCTGGGCCTCGACGCTGCGCGTCGGGGCCGGCCTGGCGGTGACGACGTCGCGCGACATCCTCGAGTCCATGGCCCGCGGCGAGGGCCCGGATCCGGTGCTGGTGGCCCTGGGCTATGCCGGCTGGGACGCCGGCCAGCTCGAGCACGAACTGGTGGCCAACAGCTGGCTCACCGCGCCCGCCGACCAGGCCATCCTGTTCCGCACGCCGATCGCCGAGCGCTGGCAGGCCGCCGCGCGCGGCCTGGGCGTGGACCTGAGCCGCCTGGCCGACTACGCCGGGCACGCATGAGCCTCCCGGTCACCCTGCTCGGGTTCGACGTCGGGATGCGCCGGATCGGCGTCGCCGTGGGCAACACCGTCTCGGGCAGCGCCCGCGAGGTGGGCGTGCTGGACGTGCACGCCGCCGGCCCGGACTGGCCGGCGCTCGACCGTTGGGTGCGCGAGTGGCGCCCCGATGCCCTGGTGGTCGGCGACCCGGCCACGCTCGACGGCGGCGACCAGCCGATCCGCCAGCACGCCCGCGGCTTCGCCCGCCAGCTCGCCCACCGCTACGGGCTGCCGGTGCAGCAGGTGGACGAGCGCCGCAGCTCGATCGAAGCCGCCCGGCGCTTCGCCGCGGGCCGCGCCGCCGGCGCCCGCCGGCGCCGGGACGCCGCCACGCTCGACGCCCTGGCCGCCGTGGTCATCCTCGAGCGCTGGCTGTCCGAACCCGATGCCCGACTTCTCCTTGCCGACGCCCCCGATCATGGCCCCTGACCTGCAGCTCGATCCCGCCACCGGCCGCCTGCGCCACCTGCTCACGCTCGACGGCCTGCCGGGCCCGGTGATCGCCGGCCTGCTCGACCGCGCCAGCGCCCTGCGCGAGCACGCCTGGGGCGGGACCGGCCTGCGCCAGCGCCTCGCCGGACGCACCGCCTGCACCCTGTTCTTCGAGACCTCGACCCGCACGCGCAGCAGCTTCCAGCTCGCCGCCACGCGCCTGGGCATGGACGTGCTGCCTTTCGACGTCTCGACCTCGTCGACCAGGAAGGGCGAATCCACGCTCGACACGATGCGCACCATCGAGGCGATGGGCGTGGACCTGTTCATCGTGCGCCACGCCAGCGAAGGCGCGGTGGCCGAGCTGGCCGCGGGCGCGCGGCCGGGCACGCGCTTCATCAATGCCGGCGACGGCCGCGCCGCGCACCCGACCCAGGGCCTGCTCGACATGCTCACCCTGCGCGAGGCCAAGGGCGCGGATTTTTCCGGCCTGCGGGTGCTGATCGCCGGCGACCTCAAGCACTCGCGGGTCGCCCGCAGCGACCTGCACGGGCTGCGTGCCCTCGGCTGCGGCGAGATCCGCGTCTGCGGCCCGGCCAACCTGCTGCCCGGCGCCGACGTCCTGCAGGGCTGCCGCGTGTTCCACGACATGGACGCCGCGGTCGAGGGCGTGGACGCACTGATGATGCTGCGCGTGCAGCGCGAGCGCATGGACGAGGGCCTGGTGCCTTCGCTCGAGGCCTACTACCGCGACTTCGGCCTCACGCCGGCCCGCCTGGCCCGCGCCCGCGCCGACGCGGTGGTGATGCACCCGGGGCCGATGAACCGCGGCGTGGAGATCGACGGCGGCGTCGCCGACGGCCCGCAGTCGCAGGTGCTGCGCCAGGTGGCCAACGGCCTGCCGGTGCGCATGGCGGTGATCGAGGCCCTGCTGGGCTGAGCGCGGCGCCGGCGGCGGCGCCTCATTCGCTGGTGACCGCGCCGCTCTGGAACTGCCAGGTGCGGGTGATGTGCAGCACGTCCACCCGCTCCCTCGATTCGGGCAGGGGCGGGAAGGGCTCCGCCAGGCGGACGATCTCGCGCGCCGCCTGGTCGAGCACGCCCAGGCCGCTGCTGGAGTTGAGCACGATCGCCTCGACGCTGCCGTCCCGGCGCACGGCCACCGTCATCACGAGCCGGCCGCCGAGGCCGCGGCGACGGGCCTCGTCGGGGTAGTTGAGGTTGCCGACCCGCTCGACCTTGGCGACCCAGGCCCGCAGGTAGGCGGCGAACTCGTATTCCCGCGTGCTGGCGGAGATGAACTTGCGCCGGGGACGCTTGGCCAGCAGTTCCTGGCGCCGCTCGATCTCGGCGGCCAACCGGGCCATTTCCAGGCTCTGCTCGACCAGCTCCTGGCCCGTGGGCAGGGGCAGGGGCTCGGTGTCGCGCTGGTCCTCGGGGGTCGGCAGCCGCTCGGGGCTGTCGCCGCGGGTGGTGAGCAGGCGCGGCACCGGCTCGGGCTCGGGCGGCGGGGCCTGGGCCGGCAGCGGTTCGGGCGTGATGCCCGGGTCGGGCTTGGGCACCGGCGCCAGCTGCTCCTCGCGGGGGCGCCGGGCCTCGTCGCTCTCGCCGCCGCCCTGGTTGTCGGCCTGGGCGATGAAGTCGGCCTCGTCCGGCGGGGTCTCGCTGCGGGTTTCGGTCAGGATCACGTCCAGGGTCGGGGTGACCGGCGCCGCCAGCTCCCGGGCGAAGCCCACGCCCAGGATCCGCACGCCGAAGGCGACCAGGGACAGGGCCAGGGTGGCCGCCAGCCGTTCGCCTGGCCCGATCGGGGGCGCCGACACCTTCAGGCCGCCCGGCCGGCCCGGCGGGCCTCGAGGGCCTCGAACAGCCGGCCGGCGATGTTCAGGCCGAACTGGGCATCGAGTTCGCGGATGCAGGTGGGGCTGGTGACGTTGACCTCGGTGAGCCAGTCGCCGATCACGTCCAGGCCCACGAAGACCATGCCCCGCCGGCGCAGCTCCGGCCCGACCTGGGCCGCGATCCATCGGTCGCGGTCGCTCAGGGGCCGGCCCTCCCCGCGCCCCCCGGCGGCCAGGTTGCCGCGGAATTCGCCGCCCTGGGGGATGCGGGCCAGGCAGTAATCGATCGGCTCGCCGTCCACCAGCAGGATGCGCTTGTCGCCCTCGGCGATCTCCGGCAGGTAGCGCTGGGCCAGGGCCAGGTGGCGGCCCCCGTCGGTGAGGGTTTCCAGGATGACGTTGAGGTTGGGGTCGCCGGCCGAGGCCCGGAAGATCGAGCGGCCGCCCATGCCGTCCAGGGGCTTGAGCACCGCCTGGCCGTGGGTTTGCACGAACTCCCTCAGGTCGGCGGCCTGGCGCGAGACCCGGGTGGGCGGGCAGCACTGGGGGAAGAGCAGGGCGCCGAGCTTCTCGTTGAGGTCGCGCAGGCCGGCCGGGTCGTTGGCCACCAGGACGCCCTCGGCCTGGGCCACGGAGAGCACGTGGGTGTCGTGCAGGTAGTCGGCGTCCACCGGCGGGTCGGTGCGCATCAGCACCACGTCCAGGCCCGCCAGGGGCACCGTCCGGGCCTCGCCAAGCGTGAACCAGTCTACGGTTTGGTCGCGCACCTGCACCGGGGCGAGCCGGGCCATGGCCCGCGGGCCGTCCAGGGACAGGCCGCCCGGCAGCACGTAATGGACCCGGTGGCCGCGCCGCTGCGCCTCGAGCATCATCGCGAAGGTCGAATCCTTGGCGACCTTGATCTTCTCGATCGGGTCCATCACCACGGCCACGTCCAGTGCCATCGCGCCTTCGTCTCTCGGTCCGGGGCGCTTAGACTAGCAGGGCCCCGCGGGGCCGCGAGCGCGGCCCGGCGCGGCACGGAGCTTGCTTGACAGAATCGGCCGCCGCTGGGGTATAAGCTAGCGACTGCGGCTGCCTGTCGGCGCCGTACTGCCAGGGACAGCATCAGCAATGGGGAATGAGATGGACGACAACCACCTGGCCGGCTTGAGGGTCATGGTCATCGACGACTCCAAGACCATCCGCCGGACGGCCGAGACCCTCCTGAAGAAGGAAGGCTGCGACGTCGTGACGGCGACCGATGGTTTCGAGGCGCTGGCCAAGATCGCCGACCACCAGCCCCAGATCGTCTTCGTGGACATCATGATGCCGCGCCTGGACGGCTACCAGACCTGTGCGCTGATCAAGAACAACCAGATGTTCAAGGCCACGCCGGTGATCATGCTGTCCTCCAAGGACGGCCTGTTCGACAAGGCCCGCGGCCGCATCGTCGGCTCCGAGCAGTACCTCACCAAGCCCTTCACGCGCGATGAGCTGCTTTCGGCCATCCGCAAGTACGTGCCCGCGGGCTGAGGCGCGCATGGCCGGCAAGTCGTCCAACGCCAGCAAGCGGATCGGCTCCTTCGACGTCCTGCAGGACTACGAGCAGCGCTCGCTCGCCCACGTCGCCGGCCGCCCCGAGATGATCGAGGCGCCGGGCCACTGGCGCGGCGTCGGTTTCCGCATCGGCCAGCGCCGGCTGGTGTCCTCGTTCGAGGAAGTGGTCGAGATCCTGCCGCTGCCCGCGCTCACGCCGGTGCCCGGCGCCCAGCCCTGGATGCTGGGCGTGGCCAACGTGCGCGGCAACCTGGTGCCGGTGGTCGACCTCAAGCAGTTCCTCGAGGGCGAGCGCACCGTGGTGCACGAAGGCCAGCGCGTGCTGGTGGTCAAGCAGGCCGGCGGCAACGTCGCGGTGATCATCGACGAACTCTACGGCCAGCGCACCTTCAACGATTCCCACCGTGCGGCATCCGAGGCCGGGGAGGCCGAGGGCCGCTACGGGCATTTCGTCGGGCAGGCCTACCGCCTGGCCGACCAGACCTGGGGCGTGTTCAGCATGTCGCTGCTGGCGCGCACCCCGGAATTCCGCCAGGCCACCGCGTGAAGTGGTCCCAGTACACCAGCCAACTGCAAGTCTTTAAACCAGGGGACGAGGTCCAGCCATGAGCAGCAATCCGAATACGTTCACCGACAAGCTGAGCAACTTCGGCTTGCGATTCTGGGCGTTCGTCCTGGTCGGCTCGCTGGCCTTGCTGGGTGCCAACATCTTCGCCACCGGCTACTTCGCCGGCCGCGAAAGCAACGCCCAGGGCCTGGTGTCCGACCTCAACGTGCTCTCGCAGCAGCTCGCGAAGTTCACCCAGGAAGCGGTGGACGGCAACGCCGAGGCCTTCGCCGAGTTCAAGGCGACCAAGGCGCGCATCGACGCGATCGTGACCGCGCTGCGCGAAGGCAGCGAGACCGACGACGTCGACGGCTACGAGGGCCATCCGGTGGCGGTGGGCGTGTCCAGCGCGCTGGGCAAGGTCACCGAGACCTGGACCCCGATGTCCGAGGCGGCCGACCGCATCGCGGCCTCCGAAGAGGAAGTGCTCAACCTCGCCGACACCGCCGCCCAGTTCACCGCCCGCGTGCCGCGCCTGTCCTTCCAGCTCGACGAAGTGGTGCGCGCGCTGTCCGACGCCAACGCCCCGGCCTCGCAGATCGCACTGGCCAACCGCCAGATCGTGCTGGTCGACCGCATGTCGCGCCGCGTGACGGAAATCGTCGCCGGCGGCCAGAACACCATCTCGGCGGCCGATGCGCTCGCGCGCGACGCGACCGTGTTCGCCCAGGTGCTGCAGGGCTTCAAGGACGGCAACACGGAAATGGGCATCACCCGGATCAGCAGCCAGGCCGGCGTGGCCGCCCTGACCGCGGTCGAAGAGCTGTACGCGCAGTCCCAGGCCGACCTGGACGTCGTGCTGGGCGCTTCGGCCGACCTGGCCGAAGTGCAGGGCGCCGCCACCCAGATCTCGGAAGAATCCAACGTGCTGCTGGAAAACAGCCGCGCGCTGTACACCGCCTTCGACAACATCAACTGGCAGCGCCTGTTCCCCAACAACTACATCACCGTCGCCGCGGGCGTCGGCGCGGTGGTCGGCCTGTTCTTCCTGCTGGTCACCATCTTCCGCGACCAGCGCAAGCGACTGGCCACCACCCAGGAACTGAACCAGCGCAACCAGGAAGCCATTCTGCGACTGCTCGACGAAATGGGCGCGCTCGCGGAAGGCGACCTGACCGTGAAGGCGACCGTGACCGAGGACATCACCGGCGCGATCGCGGACTCGATCAACTTCACCGTCGACGAGCTGCGCCGACTGGTGGGTACCATCAACGAGACCGCCGTGCAGGTGGCTGCCTCGGCCCAGGAAACGCAGGCCACCGCCATGCACCTGGCCGAAGCCGCCGAACACCAGGCGCAGCAGATCACCAGCGCCTCGGCCCAGATCAACGAGATGGCGAGCTCCATCGACGAGGTGTCGAAGAACTCCGCCGAATCGGCCGACGTGGCCCAGCGCTCCGTGCAGATCGCCGCCAAGGGCGCCGAAGTGGTGCGCCAGACGATCCAGGGCATGGACAACATCCGTGACCAGATCCAGGAAACCTCGA
>JAYRTA010000048.1:0-9082 GCA_041919875.1 Arenimonas sp. | reverse complement strand
GCCCCCGCTACCACCCGCTGCCGTCCAACGGCTAGACTCGGGCCAGACACCGCCGGACCCTGCGCCATGCCCGTACCCGTCAGCGAACTGGCACGACTGTTCCCGCTTGAATCCCTGCGCCAGGAAACGCGCGACCACCTGGGTCGCGAGGCCGTCGTGGTCGAGCACCAGCGCAACGAGAACGTGTTCGAGGTCGGCGACCTCGACGAAGACACCATCTACCTGCTGGAAGGCGAACTGCGCTGCCAGTACCCCGATGGCCGCAGCGTGGCCCACATCGCCACCGCGCCGCATGGCCGCTACTCGCTCAACGACGCGGTGCCGCGCCGCTTCACCGCCAAGGTCGCCAGCGGCCGCGCCAAGGTGATGCGCCTGGACCGGCGCTACCTCGAGAAGCTGATCACCTGGGACCAGCTGAGCCGCGACGAGAACTACCGCCACTTCGGCGCCTCCCCGGGCGGCAACGACTGGGTGTTCCGCCTGCTCAAGGCGCCGGCTTTCGCCCGCCTGCCGACCGGCAACATCGAGAAGATGTTCCAGATGTTCGAGCCGGTGACGGTCAAGCCCAGCGAGGTGGTGATGCGCGAGGGCGACCCGGCCGATTATTTCTACGTGGTGCGCAGCGGCGCCGCCTCGGTGTCCAAGTACCTCGACGGCGCCCCGCAGGTGGTCGCCTACCTGCGCGAAGGCGATACCTTCGGCGAGGACGCGCTGCTGTCCAACCTGCCGCGCAACGCCACCGTGCGCATGATGCAGGGCGGCCAGCTGATGCGGCTGTCGCGCGACGCCTTCGAGGCGGTGCTCAAGCCGCCGCTGCTGTCCTGGGTGCTGCCGGCCGACGCCGCGCGCCAGGTGCAGGCCGGCGCCGTGCTGCTGGACGTGCGCATGCCCGAGGAGCACGCCCAGCGCGCCATCGACGGCTCGATCAACGTGCCGCTCTACCGCCTGCGCGAGGACGTCGCCTCGGTGCTGGTGCCGGGCGCGCGCGTGGTCGTGTACTGCAATACCGGCGAGCGCTCGGCCGCGGCGGCCTTCGTGCTCAAGCGCCTGGGTTACGAGGTGAGCGCCCTGCACGGCGGCCTGGGCGCGATGCTGCGCGCCCTCGGCGGCGCCAAGGCCTGAGGCCTAGTCCCGGCGCGGCGGCCGCACCTGGTCGCCGATCACCACCACGTCGGCCGGGCGCGCCGCGAACAGGCCCACCGTCACCACGCCCGGGATCTGGTTGACCTTCGCCTCCAGCGCCACCGGATCGGCGATGCGCCAGTGGTGCACGTCCAGGATCCAGTTGCCGTTGTCGGTCACGACGCCCTCGCGCCACACCGGCTGTCCCCCCAGGGCCACCAGGGCGCGCGCCACCAGGCTGCGCGCCATCGGGATCACCTCGACCGGGACCGGGAAGGCGCCCAGCACGTCCACCTGCTTGGCCGGGTCGATGATGCAAACGAAGCGTTCGCTGGCCTGGGCGATGATCTTCTCGCGGGTCAGGGCCGCGCCGCCGCCCTTGATCAGGTGGTTGGCCGGGTCGCATTCGTCGGCGCCGTCCACGTAGAGCTTCAGCGGGCCGACCGCGTTGAGGTCGAACACCGGGATGCCGTGCGACTGCAGCTGGCGCGTGCTCTGCTCCGAGCTCGACACCGCGCCCTGGATGCGGTCCTTCATGCCGGCCAGGCCGTCGATGAAGAAGGCCACGGTCGAGCCGGTGCCGACGCCCACCACGCTGCCTTCCTCGACGAACTCGAGCGCCTTGAGGGCGGCCAGCTTCTTTTGTTCTTCGCGCGACACGGGCTTACTCCATCGAGAGGATGCGTTTGAACTGCGCGGCCGCGACCGGCAGCACCGACAGCCGGTTGCCGCGCTTGAGCAGGGCGAAATCGCCGAAGTCCTCGGCCCGCGCCTTCATTTCCTCCAGCGACACCACGCGGCCGAACTTGCGCACGAAGCGCACGTCCACCAGCCACCAGCGCGGCGATTCGCGCGTGCTCTTGGGGTCGTGGTAGTCGGACTTGCGGTCGAACTGGCTCGGATCGGGGTAGGGCGCCGAGGCCACCTCCGCCAGCCCGGCCACGCCCGGCACGTCGCAATTGGAGTGGTAGAACAGCACCGGATCCCCGGGCTTCATGTCCTGGAGCATGTAGTTGCGCGCCTGGTAGTTGCGCACGCCGGTCCAGGGCTCGGTGCCGACGCGGGCGAGCGCGTCGATCGAGAATTCGTCGGGTTCGGACTTCATCAGCCAGTGCTTCATGGCGGGCATTATCGCCCGCCCCAGCGCCCGAAGGCGTGGAAGCCGCGCTCGGTGACCACGGCGTCGAGCGGCACGTCCCAGGGCTGGGCCTCGAGCGGCTCGGCCAGCGCCTGCCAGCCGTAACCGACGCCCACCAGCCGCGGCCCGCCACCCTCGCGCCGGAAGGCGAAGGCACGGTCGTAATAGCCCGCGCCCATGCCCAGGCGCTGGCCGGTGGCATCGAAGCCCAGCAGCGGCACCAGCACCCAGGCCAGGACCTGCGGGTCGAGCGTGGAGGCGGCCTCGAGCGCGGGTTCGGGAATGCCGAACCGGTTGTGGCGCACCGGATCGCCGGCCCGCCAGGGGCCGAAACGCAAGCCGCCATCGGCCTGCACCATCGGCAGGCACCAGGCCTGCCCGGGCGCCAGCCTCAGCTGCACGGCGTGCAGGGGCAACTCGCCGCCGACGGCCCAGTAGCCGCCCACGTAGCCGGGTTCGCGCAAGGCGGCCTGCTGGCCCAGGTGCCGGGCCACCTCGGCGGCGGCGGCCAGCCGCTCGCCGGGCGACAGGGCCGCGCGGCGCTGCCGGAGCGTGCGGCGAAGGGCATCGCGCGTGGGCTGCAAAGGTTCCTCCAGCATGCCGATGCGTACGTAACGACCTTGATCCCGGGGATCAAGTGGGTACCCAGGGCCGCCCCTTCAGGCTTTCCGCAACGGGGCGGACATGCACACCGCGGCGGCCGAGGATTCCCGCGTCGTTTTTATGGGACAAGGCGTAATGTTAGGCACGCTGTCGCACACGCCAGAGGACGCCGCGATTATAGGACCGGCCCCCGGCTGCCGTGTGAACGGATTCAGCGGGCCGCGTCGAACAGGCCGTCGAGCTTGCGGTTGATCTCGCCCAGGGCACGGTTGAGCGCCGCGTCGCGCTGCTCGAGGTCGCGCTTGAGCTGCAGGAATTCGTGCGCCAGGTTGAGCGCCGCCAGCACCGCCACCTGGTCCACGGCGGCCATGCGGTTGCCGCCGCGGATCTCGCGCATGCGCGCGTCGAGAAGGTGCGCCGCGGCCACCAGGCCCTCGCGCTCGCCCGGGGCCACGCCGACGGTGAATTCGCGGTCGAGGATGCGGACGGTGGCCGGTTCGGTCACGCGTTGTTCTCCAGGGACTTGAGCCGGGCGATCATCGCCTCGACCCGGGAACGGGCCTGTTCGTTCTTGTTGAGCAGGGCGGCCCGTTCGGCGACCAGGTGCTCCTGGCCCTGGCGCAGGCTGCGGACTTCCTCCAGCAGCTTGCGGTGCTGGTCGGCGAGGCGCTCGAAGCGCTCGGCCAGGGCCTGGAGCTGGGCGATGGGATCGGGCTGGCTCATGGTCGGGCCATCTTGGGCGCGGCGGCCCGGGGAATCAATACGGGGCCGGGATCGCCGCCACCGTGGCCGGCTGCCAGCTGCGGATGAAGGCCAGGCAGCGGTGCGCATCCAGCGGCGGCGACAGCCAGAAGCCCTGGATCTCGTCGCAGCCCTGCTCGCGCAGGTAGCCCAGCTGCTGCTCGCTCTCCACGCCTTCCGCGATCACGTTCAGGCCCAGCGAATGGCCCATGGTGATGACGGTGGCGGTGATGGCCTCGTCGTCCGGGTCGCGGGTGAGGTCGCCGATGAATTCCTTGTCGATCTTGAGCGTGTCGATCGGCAGCCGCTTGAGGTAGACGAGCGAGGAATAACCGGTGCCGAAGTCGTCGATGGCCAGGGTCACGCCCAGCTTGCGCAGTTCGTTGAGCACGTGGGTGGTCTGCTCGGCGTTCTGCATCACCATCGACTCGGTGACCTCGAGCTCGATCCGGTTGGCGGGCACGCCCAGTTCGCCGATCAGCCGGCGCAGCTGCTCGGGCAGGTGGCCGCGCAGCAGCTGCAGCACCGACACATTGATGCCGATCGAGATTTCGTTCAGGCCGTGGGTGCGCCAGCGCTTGAGGGTCTGCAGGGCCTCGTTGAGCACCCAGTCGCCGATCTGCAGGATCAGGCCCGATTCCTCCGCCAGCGGCACGAACACGGTCGGGCTGATCTCGCCCAGTTCCGCGCTGTGCCAGCGCAGCAGGGACTCGACGCCGGTGATGCGGCCGTCGGCCAGGGCCATGCGCGGCTGGTACACCAGCCGGAACTCGCCGCGGTCGAGCGCCTTGCGCAGCGAGGCCAGCACGGTGGCGCGCCGGCGCGACTCGGCGTCCATGGTCTCGTTGTAGATCTGGTAGGTGTTCCGGCCCTCGGCCTTGGCCTGGTACATGGCCGTGTCGGCGAACTTGAGCAGGTCGGTCGGCACCAGGCCGTGGTCGGGGTAGAGGCTGATGCCCAGCGAGGGCGTGATCGAGACGTCGTGGCGCTCGTCCACCTCCAGCGGCATCGAGAAGGCGGTGAGGATCTCGCGCGCCATGCGCTCGACCGCCGGGATCGACTCGACGTCCTCCAGCACCACCGTGAATTCGTCGCCGCCCAGGCGCGCGACGGTGTCCGACGCGCCCACCGTCGCCTGCAGCCGGGTCGCGGCGGCCTTGAGCAGGCGGTCGCCGGCGGCGTGGCCGAGCGAGTCGTTGATGTCCTTGAAGCGGTCGAGGTCGAGGAACAGCACCGCCACCCGCGTCTCCTGCCGGCGGGCGCGCACGATCGCCCGGCCCAGGCGCTCGCTCAGCAGGGCGCGGTTGGGCAGGCCGGTCAGGGTGTCGTAGTTGGCCAGGTAGCGCAGCTCCTGCTCGGCGCGCTTCTTGTCGGTGATGTCGTTGACGACCGCGACGAAATGGCTGCGCGCGCCCATCGCGTCGCGCACCTCGCTCATCTCGATCCAGCCCAGGAATTCCTCGCCGTCCTTGCGCTTCTGCCACATCTCGCCGGCCCAGTGCCCGGTGCGCTCGAGCACGTCGCGCACGCGGCGGTAGAACTCGGCGCTGTGCTGGCTCGAGTCGAGCAGGCGGCTGTTCTGGCCGATCACTTCCTCCTCGCTGTAGCCGGTGATGCGCGAGAAGGCCGGGTTGACCGAGATGAAGCGGAAATCGAGGTCGATCACCGCCACCGCCTCGCTCATCGACCGCAGCACCTCCAGGGCGACGCGGCGCTCGCGTTCGGCCCGGCGGATGGCGGTGATGTCGCGGGCGGTGCCGGCCATCCGCAGCGGCGCGCCGTCCTCGTCCCGCTCGACCACCTTGCCGCGGCTGCGCACCCAGATCCACTCGCCGCGGCCGTTGCGGATGCGGTGCTCGGACTCGAACACCTCGGTGTGGCCGGCGATGTGCTCCTGCAGCAGCTTCTGCACCCGCGGCAGGTCTTCGGGGTGCACCTGCTGGGTGCGCCAATCGTCGGTGGAGACTTCCTCGCGGCTGCCCGGGCCGAGCAGTTGCGTATTGCCGAGCCGGTACAGGCTGTTGTGCGGGATGTTCCAGTCCCAGAATTCGTCGCCCGAACCCCACAGCGCCAGGTTCAGGCGCTCCTCGCGTTCGCGGATCTCGCCCAGCAGCGAGTGCTCCTGCCGGCGCCGGTGGTTCCAGACGCGCCACAGCAGCCAGACCAGGAAGATCGCGATCGTGCCCAGGACCAGCTGCACCACCTGGGCCGTGCCCATGCCGCCGGCGCCGGCGGCGGCGGCCGGGGCCGGGCCCAGCAAGGCAGCCGCGGCCGCGAAAAGTCGCGGCGCGCACCGGTGCCCGAGCTTGCCTCGCCCCTGCGACATTCGTGTACGGCGTCCCCTGGCCTGCAGACTGACTAACCGGGGCAGTGTAGGTGTCGCCTCCCGGGGCCACAAGCCGCCCCCGCCGGGGTTGTAGAATGCCGGCAGTCCCCCGAGCCGGCCCCATGTCCGACCACCTCCTGCCCGCGCACGCCGCCCTCGCGGCCGAACTCGATGCCCTCGAGGCCGGCCTCGGCCCCGCCGAACTGCATGGCCTGCTCTGCGGCTACCTGGCCGGCGGCGGCCGCCAGGACCGCAGCCAGTGGCTCGCCGCCGTGATGGCCGACCCGATGATGCCGGTGCCCGAGCCGGGCGGCGCCATGGACCGGCTCTACGACGCCAGCCTGGCCCAGCTCGATTCCCCCGATTTCGCCTTCGAACTGCTGCTCCCGCCCGAGGACGAACACGTCAGCGTGCGCGGCGACGGCCTGCTGGCCTGGTGCCGGGGCTTCCTGGGCGGTTTCGGGCTGGCCGCCGGCGCCGAGCCGCCGCTGTCGGAGGAGGCCAGCGAGGCCCTGGCCGACATGGCGCGCATCGCCGCCAGCGAGCTCAGCTACGAAGAGCCCGAATCCGACGAGGAAGCGCTGGAGGAAGTCGGCGAGTTCGTCCGCGTCGCGGTGATGCTGCTGCACAGCGATTGCGTGCTCGGGCCCCGGCACCGCCGCCGCCTGAACTGAAGCCATGGTCAAGCCCGCCGAATTCGCCCGCCGCCGCCGGCAGCTGATGCGGATGGCCGACGGGGACGCGATCCTGGTGCTGCCCGCGGCGCCGCAGCGCGTGCGCAGCCACGACACCCACTATCCGTACCGCCAGGACAGCGACTTCTGGTACCTCTCGGGCTTCCCGGAACCCGAGGCGGTGCTGGTGCTCGTGCCGGGGCGCAAGCACGGCGAATGCCTGCTGTTCTGCCGCGAGCGCGATCCGGCCCGCGAAGCCTGGGACGGTCCGCGCGCCGGGCCGGAGGGCGCCGTGGAGGCCCATGGCTTCGACGATGCCTATCCCATCGCCGACCTCGACGAAATCCTGCCCGGCCTGCTCGAGGGCCGGTCGCGGGTCTACTACCACTTCGGGCGCGACACCGAGTTCGACCTCAAGCTGATCGGCGGGGTGAACCGCGTGCGCTCGCAGGTGCGCCATGGTGCCCAGCCGCCGCACGAGTTCCTCGAGCTGGGCCACCTGCTGCACGAACTTCGCTTGTTCAAGAGCCCGGCCGAACTCAAGCTGATGCGCCGCGCCGCCGACATCGCCGCCCTGGCCCAGTGCGAGGCGATGCGGGCCACGCGGGTAGGTGGCCGGGAATACGAAGTCGAGGCCGCCCTGCAGTACGCCTACCGGCGCCACGACGCGGTCGCCGCCTACGAACCCATCGTCGGCGCCGGCGCCAACGCCTGCGTGCTGCACTACCGCGACAACCGCGGCCCGCTGCGCGACGGCGACCTGCTGCTGTGCGACGCCGGCGCCGAGTACGCCGGCTACGCCTCCGACATCACCCGCACCTGGCCCGTGAACGGCCGCTACTCGAAGGAACAGCGCGCCCTGCACGAACTGGTGCTGTCGGCCCAGGCCGCGGCGATGGCGCAGGCCCGGCCGGGGCGCCCGTGGATCGCCGGCCACGAGGCCGCCGTCGAGGTGCTGGCCGAAGGCATGCTCTCGCTCGGCCTGCTCAAGGGCAGCCTCAAGTCGGTGCTGGCGTCCGAAGCCTACCGGCGCTTCTACATGCACAAGACCGGCCACTGGCTGGGCCTGGACGTGCACGACGTGGGCGAATACAAGGTCGCCGGCGAGTTCCGCGAGCTCGAACCGGGCATGGTCTTCACCATCGAGCCCGGCATCTATATCGCGCCGGGCAGCAAGGGGGTGGCGCCGAAGTGGCAGGGCATCGGCATCCGCATCGAGGACGACGTGCTGGTCACCGCCACCGGCCACGAGGTCCTGACCGACGCCGTCCCCCGCGCCACCGACGCCATCGAGGCCATCCTCGCGCAGCGTTGAAACAAAAGCGGTACCACGAAAAGCGGTACCAGGTTCATTTTCATCGGCGAATGAAAATGAACCTGGTACCGTTTTTTTCTACATGTCGTGCTTGATCGGGGTCAGGCCGCGGGACTGGTAGGTGCGCCAGCGCTCGCGCAGGGGGGCGCGGGCGGCCGGGTCGGCGGGCACGACCTCGAGCACGCGCTCGAAGCCGGGCGGCACCGGGTCGTCGCGCAGGTTCAGCACCAGGGCGCGCATCGGCGGCGTGGTGTCGGGCGGCGCGATCAGCACTTCGACTTCGTCCTCGCCCTCGTCTTCGCCGGCGATCTGGTGCGGCAGGTACTCGTCCGGGTCGAAGGACCACAGCAGGTCGTCCAGCGCCTCGGCCTGCTCCCGCGAGGCCGCCAGCACCAGCAGCGGCTGGCCGGCATGCACCGCCTTGCGCGCCAGTTCGCAGGCCAGCAGCAGCGGCTGCTCGCGGAAGCGCGGCTTGGCGATCAGGTAGAAGTCCGCCCGCGGCATCGGGTCAGCCGGCGCGTTCGATCAGCCACTGCGCCAGCAGGCCCACCGGCCGGCCGGTGGCCAGGCCCTTGCGGCCCTCGCCATTGGATACGCCGGCGATGTCCAGGTGCGCCCAGCGCTGGCCCTCGGTGAAGCGCGCCAGGAAGCAGCCGGCGGTGATCGCGCCGGCGTTCTTGCCGCCGATGTTGTAGACGTCGGCGAAGGCCGACTCGAGCTGGGTCTGGTACTCGTCCCACAGCGGCAGGCGCCAGGCGCGGTCGAACACGGTTTCGCCCGCCGCCAGCAGTTCGCCGGCCAGGTCGTCGTGCTTGCTCATCAGGCCGGCCGCGAACTTGCCCAGGGCCACCACGCAGGCGCCGGTGAGCGTGGCCACGTCCACGATCGCCTGCGGCTCGAAGCGCTGCACGTAGGTCAGGGCGTCGCACAGGATCAGGCGGCCCTCGGCGTCGGTATTGCCGACTTCGATCGTCTTGCCCGACATCGAGGTGAGGATGTCGCTGGGGCGGTAGGCGTCGGCGTCGGGCATGTTCTCCACCGCCGGCACCACCATCACCAGGTTGATCGGCAGGCGCATGCGCGCGGCGGCCAGGAAGGTGCCGAACACGCTGGCGGCGCCGCACATGTCGAACTTCATTTCCTCGATGCCGCCCTGCACCTTG
>JAYRTA010000047.1:0-9103 GCA_041919875.1 Arenimonas sp. | reverse complement strand
CGAAGCCCTTCAGGCGCACGTCCTCGCCCAGGGCGATGCTGAATTCCAGGTCCAGCGGCAACGCGCGTTCGCGGGCCGGGTCCACCGGGTCGAGCACGACCACGTCCGGCGACGCGGCCACCTCGCTGTCGAGCGCTTCGAGGTCGAAGCGTGCTTCGCCCACGCTCACGCGCCCGCGCACCTGCAGCACGCCCTCGGCCAGGCGCAGCTGCAGGTCCGGGTCGGCGATGGCGTAGAACTCGGCCGTGCTGGCCAGGGTGACGCCGGTGCCGCGCAGCACCAGCTGCAGCGGCGCTTGCGTGTCGCGGAAGTTCAGGCTGCCGTCGAAATCCAGCCGGCCATCGCCCGAGCGCACGCTGCCTTCGATGCGGGTGGCGCCATCGGGCTGGCCGGTGACCAGGAAACCGCCCTCGCGCAGGCGCAGGCCGAGCGCGGGCAGTTCGGCGCCGAAGTCCGCCAGCCGGGCCTGGCCGGAGAACTCCGGTGCCGCCCGCGTGCCCGCCAGGCCCAGCCGGCCCTGCAGGCGGCCGGTGGGCGAGGCGAGGTCCTCGGAGAACAGTTCGAGCCAGGTCAGCTCGCGCACGTCGAGCACCAGTTCGCCCGTCAGCGCATCGGTGCCTGCCAGGCCGGTGCGCAGGCGGGCTTCGACCCGGCCATCGTTGGCCAGTGCCGCGGTGACGTCGGCTTCCAGCCATTCACCGTCGAAGCGCCAGTCCAGGCCCAGGTCGCGGTAGCCGAACACGACGCGATCGGAATCCTCGTCCAGGCGCAACGCGCCCAGCGGCGAATCGAAGCGGCCGCCGCCGCGCCAGGTGCCGTCGCGGCCGCGCTGCAGCTGGGCCTGGCCATCGACGCGTCCGGAAAGATGCATCGGCACGCCTTCGTCCTGCGGCAGCCAGGGCTGCAGCAGCGCCAGCGGCAGCGCGTCGGCGGCGAGCGTGGCGCGGTCGCCGGTGGCCTGCGCGCACAGCTGGCCCTCGTAGCCTTCGGCCTGCAGGCAGGCGCGCTCGAGCGTGGCGGGGCCGCGGCCGCCGAAGGCAAACGCCGTCGGCGCCTGCAGCGCCAGCGCGGGCTGGCCTTCGACCGCCAGCCGCAGCGTGTCGAGCTCGCCGCTCCAGCGGTCGCCGCTGCGGCCCAGGGCACCGGCGGCATCGGCGCGGCCCTGCGGCCAGGCGATCGCGGCGCGCAGCCGGGCGCGCGATTGGTTGCCCAGCAACTGCAGGCCCAGTGAGTCGAAACCCATGCCGCCGACCGTGAGGCCAGCGGCCAGCAGGTCGAGCCGGCCCTCGCCGCGGGCCGGCAGGGCGCCGTCGAGCCGGAGCGGGTCGGCGCGCTGCCCGTCCCAGGCCAGGGCCTCGCCGCTGAGCGCGCCGGAGACGTCGAGCGCCTCCGGCGTGCCGCGCAGCTGCAGCCGGCCCTCGAGCCGGCCTTCGCCGCCGGCCAGCAGGTCGGCGAGCGCCAGCGGCGCGAACTCGAGCGCGAGGTCGTAGCGGGCACCGAAGCCGCCGCGCGCGCGCAGCTGGCTGTCGCCCAGGCGCAGGTCGGCCTCGGCCTCGCCGCGGTCGAGGGCCCAGCGCACCTGGGCGCGGCCGCCCAGCGTGCGGCCGCGCAGCTGGCCGCCGAGCGCGTCCAGGGCGACCTCGCCGGTCCAGCGGCCGTCGGCGTCCTGCGCGCCCTCCAGCACCAGCTCGCCGCGCACCGCGCCGGGGTAATCGGGCAGGAAGTAGCCGGGATCGAAGCCGGCCAGGCGCGCGTCGAGCGCCAGCGACAGCGCCGGCGACCACGTGACGCGCCCGGTGCCGGCCAGCGTGCCGGTCGGCATGGAGGCCTCCAGGCGCGACAGCGACACCTGCTCGAGCGTGCCCTCGCCGGCAAGCTGCAGGGCCGCTTCCTCGCCATCGCGCGCCAGGCGCGCATCGCCAGCCAGGGTCCAGGCGTCGGGTTCGCCGCGCACGCGCAACTCACCGCGGGCCTGCACCGGCAGCGCGCCCGGCTCGTCGCCCTGCGGTTCGAAGCGCAGGCCGGCGCTGGCCAGTTGCAGGTCGAAGGCCGGCGGGCCTTCGCCGTACTGCACCTGGCCGGTCGCGCGCAGCGGGCCCTCGGGCAGTTCGATCTCGAGCGGGCGCAGCAGCAGCCGGTTCTCGACGAGGCCGATGTGCGAGGGCGTGATCAGCACGCGCCACTCGCCCTGCGCCAGTTCGCCCTGCACCTGCGCTTCGCCGCCCAGGCCCTCGGCCGAGAGGCGGCCGCGCCAGGGGGCATCGTCGTCGGCGGCGCCGGTCCAGGCCGCGGGCAGGCCCTCGCTGAAGGCCTCCAGGGTCCAGGCCGGCACGCGCCGGCCATCGCGCAGCTGCAGCGAGGCGTTCAGGCGTTCGGGCGTGCGCCCGACCAGTTCAATGGCCAGCGCATCGAGGTCGCCGCGGGCCGTGAACTTCAGGCGCGAGGGCTCGGCCTCGCCGTCGCGGGCCGGCAGCACCAGGCCGCCGCGCAGGTCGCTGCGGTAGTTGCGGTCGGGCAGGTACTCGCCCGCCAGCGTGGCCTGGCCGGGCGATCCGTCGAGCAAGAGCGCGCCCAGGGTCCAGCCGCCGTCGCGCATCACCACCTGTTCGCCGTCGATGCGGCGGGCGCTGAGCAGGGGCGCGTCGGTGCCGGTTTCGCGCAGCTCGAAGCCGTTGATGGCGAGCACGTCGGCCGAGAGCAGGAAGGGGATCGGCACGCGCGGCATCGATTCGGGCCAGGTCGGCGGCCGGAAGGGCGCGTCGCTGGCGGGCAGTTCCACCACCAGGCCGTCGGCGGCGAGGCGCTCGAAGGACAGGCGGCGACCGAGGGCCGGCAGCAGGGCGAGGTCGAGTTCGAGCCGGCGCGCGGTGACCACGACGCCGTCCTGGGCATAGCGGGCGTCGTGCAGCACCAGCGGGCCGGCCACCGCGCCCTCGGCGCGCGACCAGGACAGGGAATCCTCGGGCAGCGCGCGCAGCAGCCGGGCGAGGGCGGCGTCGCGGCCACCCTCGCTGCGCAGCAGCCAGGCCAGGGCCAGCGCGACGCCGAGCGCGGCCACCGTGAGCGCGAGCAGCAGCCGGCGCGGCCAACGGCGCGGGCGCGGCGGGGCGTTCACAGGTCGGGCCCGATGTTCAGGTGCAGGCGCACCGATTGCTGGGCGGCGTCGCCGAAGCCGTGCGCGACGTCGATGCGCACCGGCCCCACCGGCGAGCGCCAGCGCAGGCCGACGCCAGCGCCGACCTCCCAGTCGAAGGACGCGCGCGAATCGAAGGCGTCACCGGCATCCACGAACACCGCCGCGCCCCACTCCCGGGTGAACATGCGTTCGTATTCGACGCTGGCCACCAGCAGGTGCTTGCCGCCGAAGACGTAGCGGTCGCCGTTGATGTCCTCGAAGTACTGGCCGATCTCCTTGTAGCCATAGCCGCGCACGCTGCGGTCGCCACCGGCGTAGAAGCGCAGCGAGGGCGGGAACTGCGGGAACTGGTCGCTGATCGTGGTGCCGGCCTCGGCGCGCAGCAGCAACCGGTTGCGCGGGCCGAGCTGGCGCACGAAGCGCCCTTCGGCGCGCACCTGCACGAAGTCGATGTCCGAGCCCAGGCCGGTCGAGCCGCCGCGCAGCTCCAGCGTCAGGCCATGGGCGCGGCGCGGGTAGAGCAGGTCGTCGGCGCGCCACCACTGCGCCCACAGCGAGCCGTAGACCAGGGTGGAGTAGCTGTAATCGGCGCCGGTGAGCGGATCCTCGAAGCGCTCGCGGCGGGCGTTGAGCGCCGCCACCAGGTTCCAGTCGCCAAGCTTGCCGCTGCGGCCGGCGATCAGATCGATCTGTTCGCTGTTGACGAACTCCAGCGATTCCTCGCGCGCGCTGGCGCCGAAGGTGTACCAGCCGTCGAGCCACTTGAAGGCCGGGATGCGGTACTGCACCGCCAGGTCGTTGCGGCGCTCGGCCAGGCCGACCTGGGCGCGCAGCTTGTGGCCGCGGTCGTTCACCCAGCGCCGCTCCATGCCGCCCGAGAGGCCCAGGCCGGTGTCGGTGCCGTAGCGCACGCCCGCCTCGTAGCGGGTGCGCTTGGCCGCCGTGAGGTCCACCTGCACGGGCAGCACGCCGTCCTCGGCCTGCTCGGGCAGGGGCCGCACCTCGATCGAGCCGAAGTAGTCCAGTTCGGCCAGCGAGGCCTGCAGGCGCAGCAATTCGCGCTGGTCGTAGGGCTCGCCCGGCGTCCAGGGCACGAGGTTCTCCAGCAGGCCGGGGCGGAAGCCATGGCCCGAGAACGTCGCCTGGCCCAGGGCGTAGCGGCGGCCGCTGTCCCAGGCCAGGTCGATGTCGGCGCGGCGGGCGGCGCGGTTCACCGTCACCTGGTGGCGCTGCAGCTCCCAGTCGAAGTAACCGCGTTCGGCCAGGCTGCGTTCGACCACCGCCTTGCCCGCCTCGTAGACGGCGTGGTTGAAGACCTCGCCGGTGCGCGGCCGCAGCCGCTGCAGGCGGCGCTGGAGCACGGTGTCGGATTCGGCGGCGCCGGTCATGGCGATCTCGCGGCCGGCCACGCGCACGGGTTCGCCTGGGACGATGCGCACGATCACGTCCACGAGCTCGCCCTCGCGGCGAAGTTCGGTCTCCACCGTCGGTTCGTACAGGCCGAAGGGCTCGAGCGCCTGGCGCGCCTCGCGCGGGGCGCGCCGCAGCAGGTAGGACAGGCGGCTTTCGGTGAGGTTGCGGCGCCGGGCCGGGTTGAGCCGTTCGACCGACAGCGCGCCGGCGACGTTGGCCTGTTGGGTTTCGTCATCCAGGCCCAGGATTTCGACGCGGCGCAACTCCAGCGCCGCGGCCGGGGCCGACAGGCACAGGCAAAGGCACAGCAGGGGCCAGCGTCGGGTGGGGGGTGGCGTCGGCATCCGGGCCAAGGATACCTGCTGGCGCGCGACGGCCCGGCGAAGGGGAGGGCTTGCGGCCGGCGCCCCATGCAAATAAGATTGATTCGCGTTAGCAAGCCGGACCGGCCAAGCCACGCCCCGACCTGGAAGTCTCCGCATGTCCCGCATCGCCCCCCCGGCGGCCGCACGGCCGGCACTTCGCCTCGTCCCGCTCGCCATCGCCACGGCCCTCGCCACCGCTCCGTTCCCTGCCGCCGCCCGTGCGGAGCCGCTGGCCGAGGCCGACCTGGACCTGTCCGGCGCCACCCGGCTCGACGGCATCGAAGTGACCGGCGAGCGGGTCGACAAGGCCGCCTCGCCCAAATACACCGAGTCCCTGGCCGACACGCCGCAGACCATCACCGTGGTGGACAAGGCCACGATGGACCAACAGGGCCTGCTGGGGCTGCGCGAGGTGCTGGGCACCCTGCCGGGCATCACCTTCGGCGCCGGCGAAGGCGGCGGCGGCTACGGCGACAGCATCAACCTGCGCGGCTTCGCCGCCGGCAACGACATCACCCTCGACGGCGTGCGCGACAGCGCCCAGTACACGCGCACCGACAACTTCAACCTCGAATCGATCGAGTTGGTGAACGGCGCCAACTCGGCCCATGCCGGCGCCGGCTCGGTCGGCGGCAGCATCAACCTGGTCAGCAAGGCCGCGCTGCTGGAGCAGTTCACCACCGTCACCGCCGGCGTGGGCAGCGATGCCTATCGCCGCCTGACGCTGGACGACAGCCGCCTGCTCGACGACCAGACCGCCCTGCGCGTGAACGCCATGGTCCACCACAACGACGTGCCGGGCCGCGACGTCGAAACCTTCGAGCGCTGGGGCTTCGCGCCTTCGATCGGCTTCGGCCTCGATGGCGACACCCGCCTCACCCTCAGCGCCTTCGTGCAGGAAGACGAGGGCGTGCCGCAGTACGGCCTGCCCTTCTTCAGCGCCTACGGCGGCACCCTGCCGGGCGTGGCGCGCAGCAACTACTACGGCTACCGAAACCTCGACCGCCAGGACATCTCGAACCGCTCGGTGACGGCGCTGTTCGAACACGAGTTCTCGCCGGCCCTGCAGCTGCGCAGCCTGGCGCGCTACCAGCGCGTGGACCAGACCACGGTGGTCGACGCCGTCCAGGGCACCTGGTGCCTGGCCGACGGTACCAATCCGGCCACCGGCCTGGCCTGCGCGGGCGGCATGCCGGCCGGCACCTACCAGCCCAGCGGCCCGCGCGGCTACCAGCGCGACACCCGCAATGCGCTGGCCAGCTGGCAAACGGACCTGATGGCGAACTTCAGCACCGGCGCCATCGGCCATTCCTTCGTCACGGGCGTGGCCCTGACCCACGAAACCTTCGACCTCGACACCGGCAGCCTGCTGCGCAACGCCGACGGCACCCTGGTGGCGCTGCCGCGCATGGACATCGCCAACCCCGATTCCTTCTGGGCCGGCCCGGTGAACTACACCCTCACCGGCCGCAGCGAGGGCGAACTGCGCAACCTGGCCGCCTACGCCTTCGACACGCTGCGGTTCGGCGAGCGCTGGATGCTCAACCTCGGCGCCCGCTACGAGGACAACGACGGCAGCAACGCCAGCTGGACCGTGGTGGCGGCGCCCGCCCTGGGGGCGCCGGCCATCCCCGGCATCGGCACCGTGACCGGCAAGGGCCCGACCCTGCGCAACAACGAGAACCTGTTCTCCTGGCGCGCGGGCCTGGTGTTCAAGCCGGTGGAGGCGGGCACGGTCTACCTCGCGTACTCCGACAGCCGCACGCCGTCGAAGGCCTCGGTCAACACCGCCTGCACCGCCGCCACCTGCGGCGTCGACCCGGAACAGGCGCGCAACTTCGAACTGGGCAGCAAGTGGGAGTTCATGGATGGCCACCTGGCGCTGAGCGCGGCCCTGTTCCGCAACGAACGCACGAACTACCGCGTCGCCGACTTCGACCCGGCCAACCCGACCGGTGAACAGCAGCTCGACGGCGCCGCGCGCGTGGATGGCCTGGCCCTGGGCCTGGCGGGCAAGCTCACCGATCGCTGGACGATCTTCGCCAACGCGACCCTGCTCGACAGCGAAATCCTCCAGTCCGTGTCCGACTACTGCCTCGCCAACCCGGGCCAGAACGGCTGCACCAATACGCCCGCCAACCCCGATCCCGAGGCCGGCCAGCGCATCGTGCAGACGCCGGAGAAATCCGCCGGCCTGTGGACCACGTACGCACCCTCGCCCGACTGGTTGCTGGGCTACGGCCTGAGCTACCAGGGCGACATCCGCCTGGCCGGACAGAACTTCGCCGCCGGCTACACCGTGCACCGGGCGATGGTCTCGTGGGCCCTGAACGAGCAGCTGTCGCTGCAGCTCAACGCCAACAACCTGTTCGACAAGCAGTACTTCACCCGCGTTCGCAACAACGGCTGGGCCACGCCGGGCGACGCCCGTTCGCTGGTGCTCAGCGCCACCTACCGCTTCTGACCCCGCCCAGGCCGGCCCGCGTCCGCGCGGGCCCACCCAGGAGACACCGATGCTTCTGCATGTGCCTAACGTGCTCGATGCCGCCCAGCTGGCCTACTTCCGGCAGGCCCTGGCGCGGGCCGGCTGGGCCGACGGCCGCGTGACCGCCGGCTACCAGTCGGCCCGGGCCAAGGACAACGCGCAACTGCCCGAGAACGATCCGGTGGCGCGCGAGCTCGGCGGCCTCGTGCTCGATGCGCTCGGCCGCTGCCCGCTGTTCTTCAGCGCCGCGCTGCCGCGGCGCATCTACCCGCCGCTGTTCAACCGCTACGCCGGCGGGCAGTCGTTCGGCTTCCACGTGGACAACGCGATCCGCTACGAGCGCGCGGGCAACGGCGCCCAGGTGCCGGTGCGCACGGACGTCTCGTCCACGCTGTTCCTGAGCGCGCCCGCCGACTACGACGGCGGCGAGCTGGTGATCCAGGACACCTACGGCACCCAGCGCGTGAAGCTGGCTGCGGGCGACCTGGTGCTCTACCCGGGCACCAGCCTGCACGAGGTGACGCCGGTGACCCGCGGCGAGCGCCTGGCCTGCTTCTTCTGGACCCAGAGCCTGGTGCGCGACGCCGGCCAGCGACGCGAACTATTCGACCTCGACACCGCCGTGCGCGCGATGACTGCCGCCGCACCCGGCCATCCCGCGCTGGTGCAGCTCACCGGCGTCTACCACAACCTGCTGCGTCGCTGGTCCGACGCCTGAGGCCCGCATGCTGCGCACGATCCTGTTCCAGACCCATTGGTTCCTGGGCATCACCGCCGGCCTGGTGCTGGCCCTGGTCGGCGTGACCGGCGCGATCCTGTCCTTCGAGCATCCGCTGCTCAAGGCCCTCAACCCGGGCGTGATGACCGTGGCGCCGGCCGGTCGCGCCCCGCTGGCGCCGGCGGCGCTGCTCGCGCGCATCGGCGAGCAGGCGCCGGGCCAGGCGGTGCAGGCCCTGCAGCAATCGTCCGCGCCGACCGACGCGGCGCGCGTCACCTTCGCGCCCGCCCCGGGGGCGCCGGCCGGACCGGGAGCACGCGTCCGCGGCGAGTCGCGCTGGCTCGATCCCTACACGGGCGAGCTGCTGGGCGCGCCGCGCGGCGAAGGCTTCTTCCGCACCACCATGCAGCTGCACCGCTGGCTGGCGGCGGGCGACGTGGGCAAGCACATCGTCGGCGCGTCCACGGTGGCGCTGGTGTTCTTCTGCCTGTCGGGCCTGTACCTGCGCTGGCCGCGGCGCTGGCGCAGCCTGCGCGCCTGGCTGCACCTGGACTGGCGGCTCAGTGGCCGCCGCTTCCTGTGGCACCTGCATTCGGTGGTGGCGACCTGGCTGCTGCTGCCCTACCTGCTGATGGCGCTCACCGGGCTGTGGTGGAGCTACGGCTGGTATCGCGAGGGCATCAACGCGCTGGCCGGAATGCCGGCGCAGGGACCGCGCGGCGGCCCGGGCCCGGGCGGCGCAGGCCCGGGTGCGCCGCCGCGCACGGGCGAGGCGGGGCCGGCACGCGGTGCGCCGGCGCCGGATGTCGCGGCCGTGTTCGCGGTGTTCGACGGGCAGGTGCCGGCCTGGTCGACGCGGACCCTGCGCCTGCCGGCGGTGCCGGGCGCGCCGCTCGAGTTCGGTTACCAGGATCCCTCGCCCGCGCACGAGCGGGAGAACCACCGCCTCGCGCTCGACCCCGGCAGCCTGGCGGTCGTCGCGCACG
>JAYRTA010000046.1:0-9236 GCA_041919875.1 Arenimonas sp. | reverse complement strand
AGCGGCGCGTGGCCGACCGGACCAGCGAGCTGGCCGACGCCAACCGCGAGCTGCGCGACCAGATCTCGGTGCGCGAGCGCATGGAGCTCAAGCTCAAGCACGAGGCCATGCATGACACCCTCACCGGCCTGCCCAACCGCAGCCACCTGCTGGGCCGGCTCGGCTCGGCCCTGGCGCGCTACCGGCACGACGACGACCAGCTGTTCGCGGTGCTGTTCCTCGACCTGGACCGCTTCAAGGTGGTCAACGATTCGGTCGGGCACCTGGTCGGCGACGAGCTGCTCAAGGAGGCCGCGCGCCGCATCGGCGGCTGCGTGCGCGACCCGGACCTGGTGGCGCGCCTGGGCGGCGACGAATTCGCCATCGTGCTCGACCACATCCATTCGGCCAACGACGCCGTGGTGGTGGCCGAGCGCGTGATCCATTCCCTGGCCGCGCCGATGCGCATCGCCGGCAAGGAGCTCTACACCTCGGCCAGCATCGGCATCGCCCTGGTGGACGCGCGCTACCGCAATCCCGAGGAACTGCTGCGCGACGCGGACGTGGCCATGTACCGGGCCAAGAGCGCCGGCCGCCAGCGCTACGCGCTGTTCGACGAGCACCTGCACGAAGCCGCGCTGCGCCTGCTGGAACTGGAGGGCGACCTGCGCCGGGCCCTGCTGCGCGGCGAGTTCGTGCCGCACTACCAGCCCATCCTCGACCTGGCCGACGGGCGCGTGGTGGGCTTCGAGGCGCTGATGCGCTGGAACCATCCGCTGCGCGGCCTGAGTACGCCCGGCGAATTCCTGGGCGTGGCCGAGGAAACCGGCAGCCTCGAGCACATGGACTGGCAGATCTACGAGCGCGTCTGCCGCGACATCCCGCGACTCTCGTGCGCCGGCGCCTATACGACGCTCAACGTCTCGCCGCGGCACCTGCGCGTGCCGGATTTCGACCAGCGCCTGCTCGAGCTGGCCGGCCGCCATGGCGTGCGCCCCGAGCACCTGCGGCTGGAGGTCACCGAGGGCGCGCTGATGGAACAGCCCGAAGGCGTGCAGGCCTGCCTGGCCCGCCTTCGCGCCGCGGGCGTGATGACCCTGCTGGATGATTTCGGCACCGGCTATTCCTCGCTCAGCTACCTGCACCGCTTCCCGTTGCACGGGCTGAAGATCGACCGCAGCTTCGTCTCGGAGCTGCGCCCGGGCGAAAGCGGCGGCAGCACGGCGATCGTGCGCGCGATCCGCCTGCTGGCCGATTCCCTGGGCCTGGAGGTGATCGCCGAGGGCATCGAGACCCCGCACCAGTGCGAGGCCCTGCGGGCGCTGGGCCTGGGCCAGGGCCAGGGCTGGCTGTTCTGCCGGCCGGCCTCGGCCGAGGCGATGGTCGAGCGCTACTTCTCCGGCTGAGGCGCGGCCGCGGGCGATACCAGCCGCTGTTCGCGCAACCAGGCGATGGTATCGGCCAGCAGCGCCGGCAGCGGCGTGGCGCGATAGCCCAGGCGGGTGTGCGCCTTCGTGCTGTCCACCCGCAGGTGGTGGCAGGTGAAGGTGGCGCCGGCCGGGGTCACCGCCGGCGGGCGGCGGGTGATGCGCGAGGCCAGGTCGATCACGCGGGCATAGGCCATCAGCGCGAACGCCGGCGTGGCGCGCCGCGGCACCGGCTTGCCGAGCTGGCGCCCGACCTCGGTGATCAGTTCCAGGAACGTCGCGTGCTCGCCGCCCAGCAGGAAGGCCTCGCCGCGCACGCCGGCCTGCCAGGCCCGCACCTGCGCCCGCGCCACTTCGCGCACGTCGGCGAAGGCGCCCGAGCCCGGCGGCACGCCCGGCAGCGCGCCCTGGTCCACCAGCCGGATCAGGCGCGACCAGTTCTGGCGATCGCCCGGGCCCAGGATGTGCGAGGGCTGGAACACCAGCCAGGGCAGGGGCGAGGCGCGCACGCGGCGTTCACCTTCGTGCTTGCTGCGTTCGTAGTTGATCCACGAGTCGGCGCCGCGCTGGGGCAGGTCTTCGCGCAGCTTTTCGTGGACGAGGTGGGAATAGGCCGAGACGCTGGAGGTGTGCACGAAACAGGCCACGCCGGCCGCCTGCGCGGCGGCCAGCAGGCGCGCGGTGCCGCCGACGTTGGTGTCGGTCTGCTCGGCGTTGCCGGGCGTCCAGGTGCTGGTGTCGGCGGCGGCGTGGAAGACCGCCTGCGCGCCTTCGCAGGCGCGGCGCAGCGGATCGGCATCGGACAGGTCGCCGCGCACCGGCGTCGCGCCCAGCGCCGCCACCGCCGCATCGCCCGCCGCCGAGCGCGACAGCGCCCGCACCGGCACGCCCGCCGCACGCAGTTCGCGCACCAGGTGCTGCCCCAGGAATCCCGTCGCGCCCGTCACCAGCACCATCGCCTGCCTCCGTCTGTTCCAGATTGGACCGCCCGCCCCGCCCGCGGCGACACGCCGATCACGGGCCGCTCCCCCCTTGGCGCAGTGCCCGGACGGACTCTTCCAGCGCACGCAACTGGCGCAGGCTGGTCCGCGAGTTGACGCCCGACACGCGCACGAGCTCGCGCAAGGGGCGTGACCAGCCGCTGAGCTGCGAATTCGCCACGTAGGTCGGCCGGGTTGCCGGGCTGGGCGGGCCCAACTCTGCCAGCAGCAGGTCAACGTCATCCCTCGCTGCCTCTTGTGAAGGCTTCGAGCGCGTCGGCGCTTCGGACAGTGTCGGCATGGGCTCACTCCCCCCGCCCGCCAGATGCCACGTGCCGAAGGCAGCGATCGCGACTAGGAGAATGCCAAGCAGTTTCCGCTTCATGGGATGGCTAGGCCGTCCGATCGGTCCAGGCGCCAGCTTGAGCCTCGGCGCAGAGTTTCTGCAGCACCTGCGCCCGCTCACCCGCGGGCATCGCGAGATGATCGAGCTCGTCGCCCATCCCGCGGGCCGCCTGGATCGCCTGCTCCAACAGCTGCTCGGCTTCTTGTGGCCTGAGGCCGAAATCGCCTGCGCCGGACAGCACGTTCTCCCTGGTCCGGGACCGACCCTGTCTACCCGCGCCGATGGCGAGGCTCTCGCCCCCTTGGGCCACCAGGTCGAACGCCGGCGCCAAGCGCCATTTCCCGTCGAACAGGAAGCCGTGGTTCTGCAGGTGATCGTCGGTGTTGCCGATGGCGTAGTTGAAGGCCAGTCGGCGGAACAGCTCCGGGCCCGCGCCCTCCACGCCGATTCGCCGGGCGGCCGCGGCCATGGCGGCGTAGGTGGCCCGACCCGCCGGTGCCACGGTGTCCGGCTCGGAGGCGCGGTAGACGTTCAGGAGGCTCCTGGCGCTCAGGTAGTGCACAGGCTCGCCGCCCTGACGATCGAACCGGTCCACGAGCAAGACGCTCCGACCGTGGACGGTGGCCAGGGTCGCATTGATGGCGTCGATGCCCGCCCGACGCGCCAGCGCCAGGCAGGCGGCTTCCACCTTGGGCACGTCGACCGTGTCCTGCTGCGGCTGCTGGAACTTGGCAATGACCTCGCGGCCATCGATGGTCATCGCCGCCTTCGGGCGTGCGCCACCCAAGGCGCCACTCTGGACGCACAGGATTTCGTACAAGGGCGGTGGCGGGAATCCGCCCTCGGCTAGGGTCCGCGAGGCCTCCTCGAGCTGTTCCAGCGTCACTTGGGCGTAGGGCGTCCGCACCGCGGCCAGGGCATCACGGGACAGGGAGGCGCGTACCGCACCGCTGCCGCTGCCAGCGGTGGCCAGCACCCATTCGGCCTCGCCCCGCGGGGGGCGCTGGGCCAGTCGTTCGATCAGCCGGCGCCCCCAGCGGTCGGGGCCGGCGTCCGAGAGCACGCCCGGAATTCCCTTGTTGTCTTCGATGACGCGCTCCGCATCCTCCAGCGGAAGATTCAGCGGGTCCAACGGGTAGGCGCCCGTTGTCTCCAGCCAGGTCGGTGCATACCGGAAGGCGCCGACGTCACGCGCCCAGTCGAGTCGCGCGGCAACCTGCCATCGGCCGCCCAGTGGAACCCACAGGTAGAGCCGCATCAGAAGTCCTCCCGTCTCGACCGCTCGCCCATGGCCTTGCGCCGCAGCGCGTCGCCCGTGGGATCCGCGCGAACCGTCCCCACCAGATCAGCCAACAGGGAGGGCGAGAGAGCGGTCAGGACCTCGAGGAACCGTCCGAGGGCCAAGGTCGGGTCGCCGCGCTCAAGGCGCTTGAGGGTCGCCACGCTGATGCCGGCACGCGAGGCCAGGTCCTCGTGACGCAGCTTCCGGGCAAGGCGTGCGTCACGGATGGCGCGGCCAAGGTCGGTCAGGGCCTCGACGGTCTCCGGGGACATCGGCAGCGGGCGCGGGCGCTGGCTCATATATGAGCCTTTATACGCTTCTTCGGGTTACTTGCAAGCCAAACGCGCCGGTCACGACAGCGCCTCGTTTCGCGGCTCAGGGACTTGCCATCCGGGCGTATTCGCGGGCCCTGGGCTGCGGGCTCAGGCCGACCCGCCGTCCGCAGGCCGCCTTGCGGACCGCATCTGCCCTTGCTCCGAAAGGCCGGCCCGCACCACGCGGCGCCAGGGCCGGACCGCTCGGCCCAACGCCCAAGACCGCCACCGAAGGCGTGTCCTCGTTGTGGCGAGGCTCACGTTTCGGAGACTATGCTTGAGAAAACCCACCTAAGTCTCTGGACCACCTGGCAAACATGAGCCCACTGCTGCCCCGCCCCCTGCCCCTCGCGGGCCTGGCCTGGCTGACCGGCCTGCGCCGGGTGCCGGAGAACACCGTGGTCACCAAACACCGCTTCGGCCGCTTCGTCGGGGCCCTGGGCCCGGGCTGGCACTGGACGTGGCCGGGGCTGGACACGCTCGGCAGCCCGGTCTGCCTGATCGGGCACCACCTGGACATCGCCGCCAACGAGGACACCCACGCCGAGCTCTACTACCAGATCCTCGACCCGGCCCGCGCCGGCGAAGCCCTGGACCGCGTGGACGCCCTGGTCAGCGACCAGGCCCGGGAGACCCTGGCCACCCTGCGCCAGCAGCCCGACCCGGGCCGTCCCCTGGCCGAGACCCTCAAGGCCGAGCTCAACCAGCGCATCGCCCGCCTGGGCCTGCGCGTGATCCGCTGCTCCCTCCACCCCGCCTGATCGCCGCACGTGGGCCCGGGCGACCGGGAAGCGGACCTCGCGGACGGCGCCGCGCCCGCGGGCCAGCGGTCATAATGCGGGCATGGATTCGATTGCCTCGCTGAAGCCGGAACTGGCGGCCGGACTGGCCGCGCTCGGCCTGCCGCAGGCGCCGCTGGCCGACCACCTGCTGGCCTACCTGGCCCTGCTCGACCGCTGGAACAGGACCTACAACCTCACCGCCATCCGCGACCCGCGCGAGATGGTGTCCCGGCACCTGCTCGATTCGCTGGCGATGTGGCGGGCCGTGCGCCCCGGCGCGCTGGCCGACCTGGGCACCGGCCCGGGCCTTCCCGGCATTCCCCTGGCCCTGGCGGTGCCCGGCCTGCAGGTCACCCTGGTCGAGGCCATCGGCAAGAAGACCCGCTTCCTGCGCGAGGTCGTGCGCCAGCTGGGCCTGGACAACGTGCGCGTGCTCGAGTCCCGGGCCGAGGCCGTGGCCGAGCCCGGCGCCTACGAGCAGATCACCGCCCGCGCCCTGGACACCCTCGCCGGCATCCTGGCCGTCGGCGGCCACCTGCTCTCGCCCACCGGCAAGCTGCTGGCGATGAAGGGCGTGCACCCGGCCGCCGAGATCGCCGCCTTGCCGCCCGGCTGGCGGGTGGAAGGCGTCGAACGCCTGGCCGTGCCGGGCCTGGACGGCGAGCGCCACCTGGTGGTCGTGGGCCGCGGGGCGCCGGCTTCGGCATAATCCCCCTCCCGGGGAATCCCAAGACCACCCACCCCCGTCCCGCCCGCGGGACGGCGCAAGGAGCCTGCATGGGTCGCATCATCGCCATCGCCAACCAGAAGGGCGGGGTCGGCAAGACCACCACCGCCGTGAACCTGGCGGCCGCGCTGGCGGCGACCCCGCGCCGCGTGCTGCTGGTGGACATGGACCCGCAGGGCAACGCGACCATGGCCTCGGGCGTGGACAAGCGCGAACTGGAGAACTCCGCCTGCGAGGTGCTGCTGGGCGAATGCCCGGCCGCCGACGCCATCGTCAAGGCGCCCGAGGGCTTCGACCTGCTGCCGGGCAACATCGACCTCACCGCCGCCGAGATCCGCCTGATGGACGAATCGGCGCGCGAGCAGCGGCTCAAGACCGCGCTCGGGCCCCTGCGCGGCCAGTACGACTACCTGATCATCGATTGCCCGCCCTCGCTGTCCCTGCTCACGCTCAACGCGCTGGCCGCGGCCGATGGCGTGATCGTGCCGATGCAGTGCGAGTACTTCGCGCTCGAGGGCCTGAGCTCGCTGGTGGACACCATCAACGCGCTCAAGGGCAAGCTCAACCCGGCGCTGGAGATCGAGGGCATCGTGCGCACCATGTTCGACGTGCGCAACAACCTCGCCAACGCCGTCTCGGGCGAGCTGACCAGGCATTTCGGCGACAAGGTGTTCCGCTCGATCATCCCGCGCAACGTGCGCCTGGCCGAGGCGCCCAGCCACGGCCAGAGCATCGTCGGCTACGACCGCGCCTCGCGCGGCGGCATCGCCTACCTGGGCCTGGCGGGCGAGATCGTGCGGCGCGAGAAGAAGACCAAGGAGAGCGCATGAGCACCAAGAAGCGAGGCCTGGGCCGCGGCCTGGAGGCCCTGCTGGGCACCGGCAACAAGGGCGCCGCGCCCGCGCCGGCCGCCGCCGAAGGTCCGGCGGGCGAGGGCCTGCGCACCCTGCCGATCGACCGCCTGCAGCCGGGCAAGTACCAGCCGCGCACGGGCATGGATCCGGAAAAGCTCACCGAGCTGGCCGAATCCATCAAGGCCCAGGGCCTGATCCAGCCGATCGTCGTGCGCGAGATCGGCGCCGGCAAGGACGGCCAGCCGCGCTACGAAATCATCGCCGGCGAACGCCGCTGGCGCGCCGCCACCCAGGCCGGCCTGGCCGACGTGCCGGTGGTGCTGCGCGAGGTGGACGACCGCGCCGTGATTGCCATGGCACTGATCGAGAACATCCAGCGCGAGGACCTCAATCCGCTGGAAGAGGCGCAGGCCCTGTCGCGCCTGATCGACGAATTCGCGCTCACCCACCAGCAGGCCGCCGAAGCCGTGGGCCGCTCGCGCGCCGCGGTGTCCAACCTGCTGCGCCTGCTGGAGCTGCCCGACGGCATCCGCCAGCTGCTGGAAAGCAAGCAGCTGGAGATGGGCCATGCCCGCGCCCTGCTCACGCTGGCGCCGCAGGCCGCGCTGGCCCTGGCACGCGAGGCCGCGGCCGAGGGCTGGAGCGTGCGCGAGGTCGAGCGCCGCGCCCAGCAGCTGGCCAAGGGCCAGATCCCGGCGAAGAAGGCCGGCAAGGCCCCGGCGAAGAAGTCCGACGCCGACATCGCCAGCCTCGAGCGCGAGCTGTCCGATTCCCTGGGCACCCGGGTGCAGGTGCAGCATGGCCGCGGCGGCCGCGGCAAGCTGGTGATCGCCTACCACGGCCTGGACGCGCTCGACGGCATCCTCGAACGCCTGCGTCGCGGCTAAGGAATTCCGCGTGACCCAGCCCGCCCTGTCCGTCGTCGTCCCGGTGTTCAACGAGTCCGGCAACGTCGCCACGCTCGTGGATGAAATCTGCGCCGCCCTGCGCGGCGTGGTGCCGTTCGAGATGGTGTTCGTGGACGACCACAGCCGCGACGACACCCTGGCGATCCTGCGCGCCGCACGCCAGCGCGCCCCGGAACTGCGGGTGCTGCACCACACGCGGCAGAGCGGCCAGAGCACCGCCATCCGCACCGGCGTGAAGGCCGCGCGCGCGCCGTGGGTGGCCACGCTCGACGGCGACGGCCAGAACGACCCGGCCGACCTGCCCAGGCTGCTGGCGGCGCGCGACGCCGGCACCGATGCCGTGCGCCTCTACGCCGGCTGGCGCGTCAACCGCCAGGACACCGGCAGCAAGAAGTGGGCCTCGAAGTGGGCCAACGCCATCCGCTCGCGCCTGCTGCGCGACGCCACGCCCGACACCGGCTGCGGCACCAAGCTGTTCGAGCGCGCGGCCTTCCTGGAACTGCCCTACTTCGACCACATGCACCGCTACCTGCCGGCCCTGATGCAGCGCGCCGGCTGGCAGACCGTGAGCGTGCCGGTGAACCACCGGCCGCGCGGCGCCGGGCAGTCCAAGTACACCAACCTGGGCCGGGCCCTGGTCGGCATCCGCGACCTGATGGGCGTGGCCTGGCTGATCAAGCGCAGCAAGCTCACCGACGTCACCGAACAGGAGTGACCGCATGAACCAGGAACTCGCCTGGCTGGCCTGGACCGGCCTGCACGTCACCGCGTGGAAACTGATCGGCTATACCGGCGCCCTGATGTTCGGCGGCCGCTGGGTGGTGCAGTTCTTCGCCTCGCGCCGGGCCGGCAAGCCGGTGATCCCGCGCGCGTTCTGGTACATGAGCCTGGTCGGGGCCCTGATGACCCTGAGCTACTTCCTGTTCTCGGCCAAGCAGGACTCGGTGGGCGTGCTCCAGAACCTCTTCCCCACCTTCACCGCCGCCTACAGCCTCTGGCTCGACATCAAGCACCGCGGCTGGCACCGGGACCGGGCCAGCCACTGATTCGCCGGGGCCCGGTGTTTGGCCACGGCTTGCCGCGGATGAACGCGGATGGAGCAAAAGCCTTTTAATTCAATGACGTGGCTTCATACGCATGCATCCGCGCAAGTCCGCGGCAAGACCGCCTTTTGCTTGTAAGTGCCTAGATGCAAAGGCATAATGCGCGGCTCGCTCCGCACCCTGCCTTTGGTCTCCGGCCCCGGGAATGCGATCCCGTCCGGTGGCGGAGCGACCGCTGCATCCCGCATCGCATGCGCCCGCAGGCCACCCGGCCCGCCGCGCGGGGCCGCCGCCGCCCGGGCCATGGGCGGCCAGTCCGACCCAGGAGTTGAACCATGAGCCGTATTTGCCAAGTGACCGGCAAGCGCGTGCAGACCGGCAACAACGTCTCGCACGCCAACAACAAGACCCGCCGCCGTTTCCTTCCCAACCTGCACGAGCGCCGCTTCTGGGTTGCCTCGGAGAACCGCTGGGTGAAGCTGCGCCTTTCCATGCACGCCCTGCGCACCATCGACAAGAACGGCATCGACGCCGTGCTCGCCGACATGCGCGCCCGCGGCGAAAAGATCTGAGGAGGACTGACCCATGGCATCC
>JAYRTA010000045.1:0-9252 GCA_041919875.1 Arenimonas sp. | reverse complement strand
ATCTGCGCGGCCATGCCGCCCATCGCATGGGCGCCACGGCGGTGGCAGGTCTGCACCAGCAGTTCCGAATAGGCCTTGAGGAAGGGCTGGGTCATGCCGACCTGGCCGCGCTCGGGCAGCACCCGGTCGCGGTGGCGGCGGAAGGTCTTGAGGTAGCTGAAGATGTAATCCCAGCGCCCGCAATTGAGACCGACGATGCGGCCGCGCAGCGCGTGCAGGATCTCGTGCATCTCGAACGCCGCCGGCAGGGTCTCGACCAGCACGGTCACCTTGATCGTGTCCGGGGGCAGGCCGAGCGCGGCTTCGACGCGCGCCAGCACCGACTCCCACAGCTGCGCCTCCTCCATGCATTCGAGCTTGGGCAGGTAGAAATAGGGGCCGCGGTCCCGGGCGTGCAGCGCGCGCGCATTGTGGAAGGCGAACAGTCCCAGGTCGAACAGGCCGGCCGAGAGGCGGGCACCGTCCACGTGCACGTGCTTCTCGTCCAGGTGCCAGCCGCGCGGGCGCACGATCAGCACGGTGGGCGAGGAGGCATCGAGCACGTAGTGCTTGCTGCCGTCCGGCGCCATCCAGTCGAGCGTGCCGGCCACGGCCTTGCGCAGGGCGCGCTGGCCGGTGAGCAGGTTTTCCCAGGTCGGGCTGGTCGAGTCCTCGAAATCGGCCATGTAGCAGCTGGCGCCCGAATTGAACGCGTTGATCACCATCTTCGGGTCCACCGGCCCGGTGATCTCGACCCGGCGGTCGAGCAAGGCCGCCGGGATCGGGGCGACCGTCCAGTCGCCCTCGCGAAGGGCCCGGGTGTCGGCGCGGAAGTCCGGGCGTTCGCCGGCATCGAACCGGGCCTGGCGGGCGCGACGGGCCGCCAGGCAGGCCTGCCGCCCACCTTCGAAGCGGCGGTGCAGGTCGGCCAGGAAATCCAGGGCCGCCGGCGACAGCAGCTCGGCCTGGCCGGGGAACTCGCGTGCGCTGATCCGGACGCTGCCGGCCCCGACCGGGTCCCGGGGCTCGAGGAGCCGTGCCGCTTCACCTGCCATCCCTGCCTCCCGGGCCCGGGGCCCTGATCTGGTCGTGGCTCGACCCTAGGCGCCGCGGAAAGGCTTTGACAAAGCAAATGTATTGATAGTTAGTATTAGTCCAACGAATACTTCATTCGGAACAGCGGCTTATGGCCCGGGAATCCACGCCTCGCTTCCTCTACAAGGGCGACCGCCTCAAGCCCCTTCGGGCTTTCTGCCAGGTGGCGCGCCTGGGCTCCGTGTCCCGGGCGGCCGAGGCCCTGTTCCTAAGCCAGCCCGCGGTGACCCTGCAGCTGCAGGCCCTGGAGCGCGAACTGGGCACGGCCCTGTTCGAGCGGATCGGCCGCCGCTTCACCCTCAGCCGCGAAGGCCAGGTGCTGTACGAACTCGCCCGGCCCCTGGTCGAGGGCCTGGACGGCCTGGACGGCGAATTCCGCAACCGCCTCAAGGGCCTGCAGGCGGGCGAACTGCACGTGGCGGCCGGCAGCTCCACCATCCTCTACCTGCTGCCCAGGCTGGTGCAGGCCTTCCGCGAACAGCACCCGGAGGTGCAGCTGGTGCTGCACAACGTCACCGGCCAGGATGGCCTGGGCCTGCTGCGCAGCGATGCCGTGGACCTGGCCGTGGGCTCGATGCTGGACGTGCCCGCCGACCTGGCCTATGCCCCGGTCTACTCCTTCGACCCGATGCTGATCTGCCGGCCCGACCACCCGCTGGCGGCCAAGCCCGACCTGCGCCTGGAGGACCTCTCGCCGCACGGCTTGATCCTTCCGCCGCGCCGGTTGACCACCTACCGGCTGGTGGACCTGGTGTTCCAGCAGCGGCGCGTGCCCTACACCGTCGCGCTCGAGGTCGGCGGCTGGGAGGTGATCAAGCAGTACGTGGCCATGGGCCTGGGCATCAGCATCGTCACCAGCATCTGCCTGGGCGAGGCCGACCAGGACCGGCTGGTGGCGCGCAACCTGCGTGCCTACTTCCCGCCGCGCAGCTACGGCGTGGTGATGCGCAAGGGCAAGTACCTGAGCCCGCAGGCACGGGCCTTCGTGGACCTGGTGAAGCCGGGCCTGTTCGAGCGCCGCGACTGGTTCGAGGCGGGGCATTCGGACCGCTGAGCCCGGCGGGAGCGCGGCGTCGGCAAACCTACAGGGTGTCGCGGTTCTTGCCGACGTAGGGCCGATACAGGGCCCGGATGCGGGCCAGGTCGGCTTGCGGATCCTCGCCCAGGTCCACCAGGCGGTCGAGCACGATGTGCCGGTCGGGGTAGTGGAAGGCGGCGCAGAAGACCGGCACGTCGGCGGCCCGGGCGATCTTCCAGAACCCGCTCTTCCAGCGCTCGACCCGGCGGCGCGTGCCTTCGGGCGCGAGCACGAACCAGATGCGGCCGCTGGCGCGCAGGCGCGCGGCGCTCTGCTCGACGATGCCGCCCGGTGCGCCGCGGTCCACCGGGATGCCGCCCAGGGCCCGCAGCACCCAGCCCAGCGGGCCGCGGAACAGTTCGGCCTTGGCCATGAAGGCGATGTCCAGGCCCATGGCCAGCTTGGCCGCCAGGCCCCAGATCGCGTCCCAACCCGAGGAATGGGGCGCGACGATGATGACGAGCTTGTCCAGGTCGGGGAAATTCCCGACGACCCGCCAGCCCCCGAGTGCCAGCAGGCTGCGGCCGAACCAGCGGCTGAAGGCATTGCCCGAGCGCGGGGCGCGGGCCGGCATCACGGGCACCCGGCTCATTCGCGCTCCCAGGCCGCGGCATTGCGCCGGCGCTTGGTGTCGGACCGGCCGCGCTTGGCGCCCAGCCGTCGCTCGATCGCGCCCCGCCCGGGCTTGGTCGCCACCCGCTTCTTGGGCGCCACCAGGGCCGCCGCGACCAGGGCGGCCAGGCGCTCGCGGGCGTCCTCGCGGTTGCGGTCCTGGGTGCGGAAGCGCTGGGCGCTGATCACCAGCACGCCTTCGTCGGTCAGCCGCCGGTCACGGCGCGCGAGCATGCGCGCCTTCACCGCCTCGGGCAGCGAAGGCGAGCCGGCGACGTCGAACCGCAGCTCGACCGCCGTCGCGACCTTGTTGACGTTCTGCCCCCCGGGCCCGCCCGAGCGCACGAAGCGCTCGACCAGCTCGTGGTCCGGAATGGCCAGCGTCGGCGTGATCTGCAACATCCCGCGATTCTAAAGCCGTACCAGGTTGATTTTCTTCCTCGATGAGACGGCATCCTGCCGGCCGGATCTCATCGAGGAAGAAAATCAACCTGGTACGGCTTTGGCGTCGCCCCCGCTGTCTCATCCGGAAAGAAAATCAACCTGGTACGGCTTTGCCGGGGCGGGCCGGATACAATCCGCGCCCCATGCATGGCCTCAACCCCCAACAGCAGCAAGCCGTCGCCTACACCACTGGCCCCTTGCTCGTGCTGGCCGGGGCGGGCAGCGGCAAGACCCGGGTGATCACCGAGAAGATCGCCCACCTGATCGCCAGCGGGCAGCGCGAGGCGCGGCACATCGCCGCCATCACCTTCACCAACAAGGCCGCGCGCGAGATGCGCGAGCGCGTCGCACGGCGGGTCAAGGGCGACGCCGCCGAGGGCCTCACCGTCACCACCTTCCACTCGCTGGGCCTGCGTTTCCTGCAGATCGAGCACGCCCGCGCCGGCCTCCGCCGCGGTTTCTCGATCTTCGACGCCGACGACCAGCTGGGCATCATCAAGGATCTCGCCACTCCGGGCCTGAAGAACGACGCCCTGTACGCCCTGCAGAACCTCGTCGGCGCCGCCAAGAACAACGGCCTCTCCCCCGACCAGGCCGCCGAGGCCGCCCGCAGCGCCCGCGAACGCGAGGCCGCCGCCCTCTACGCCCGCTACCAGGCCCGCCTGCAGGCCTTCAACGCGGTGGATTTCGACGACCTGATCCGGCTGCCCCTGCAGCTGCTGGAAGCCGACGCCGACCTCGCCGCCGGCTGGCGCGAACGCCTGCGCTACCTGCTGGTGGACGAATGCCAGGACACCAACGGCGCCCAGTACCGCCTGCTGCGCCAGCTCGCCGGACCCCGGGGCCACATGACCTGCGTGGGCGACGACGACCAGAGCATCTACGCCTGGCGCGGCGCCCAGCCCGAGAACCTCGACCTGCTGGCCCGGGACTACCCGACGCTCAAGATCATCAAGCTCGAGCAGAACTACCGCTGCAGCGGCCGCATCCTGCGCTGCGCCAACACCCTGATCGAGAAGAACCCGCACCAGCACCCCAAGCGCCTGTGGAGCCAGCACGGCGACGGCGAGCCGCTGCGGGTCTGGGCCTGCCGCAACAACGAGCACGAGGCCGAACGCGTCGCCGCCGAGATCCACTACCTGCACCAGGCCAAGGAAATCCCCTGGGGCGAGTTCGCCATCCTCTTCCGCGGCAACCACCAGTCGCGCCCGCTGGAAAAGGCGCTGCAGCTGTTGCGCATCCCCTACCACCTCACCGGCGGCACGGCCTTCCTCGACCGCGCCGAGGTCAAGGACGTGCTCAGCTGGCTGCGCGTGCTGGCCAACCCCGACGACGACGCCGCCTTCCTGCGCGCGATCGCCTCGCCCAAGCGCGAGGTCGGCGCCACCACGCTCGAGAAGCTGGCCGCGATGGCGCAGGCCGCCGGCCTGCCCCTGTCGAAGGCCGCCGGCCAGGTCGGCCTGCTCAAGCAGCTCAGCGCGCGCGCTGCCGCCGGACTGGATGAATTCAGCCGCATCGTCGACGGCCTGCGCGACGACGCCGAGACCCTCACGCCCGCCGAACTGGTGCCGCGCCTGGCCGAACGCAGCGGGCTGCTGGCCATGGTGCGCAGCCAGTGCAAGGACGAGGCGTCGTTCCAGCGCCGCAAGGCCAACCTGGACGAACTGGCGTCCTGGTTCGAGGGCGCGCGCGGCGGCGGCCCGGGCGAGCTCGCCGCGCAACTGGCCCTGCTCTCGAACGCCGACCGCGGCGAGCCCGGCAATGCCGTGCGCCTGATGAGCCTGCACGCCGCCAAGGGCCTGGAGTTCCGCGCCGTGTTCGTGGTCGGCTGCGAAGACGGCAACCTGCCGCACGAGGCCGCGCTCGAGGAGGGCGGCCTGGAGGAAGAGCGCCGCCTGATGTACGTCGGCATCACCCGCGCCAAGGAACGCCTCTATCTCTCCCACAGCGCCGAGATCAAGCGTTGGGGCGAAACCCAGCACCTGCTGCCCAGCCGCTTCCTCGACGAGCTCCCCGCCGCCGACCTGCTGCGCGACGGCCTGGATCCGGAGCGTGAGAAAGCCGAGAAGAAGGAGCGCGGGCGCGCGCACCTGGACGCCATCGCGGCGCTGTTCGGCAACGACTGAAGCCACGCGGCCCGACACCGGCCGGCGCCGGTGCCCGGCCGGATGAAACCCGACTAAATATGGGGTCAGACGTTATTAACGCTTCAAGCGAACGATTCAATCGTTAATAACGTCTGACCCCATTTGGTGGTTAGAGGGCGGAGACGAAGGAGAAGTCCATCTGGTCGACGTCGTGGGTGGCGCCGCCCTGGCCCGAAGCCACGCCGCCGCCGACCACCACGCGCATGCCCACGTCCTTGACGCCGTTGCGGTCGATCACCGCGTAGATGCCGTCCTTCACGCCGAAGTCCGCGCCGACGCCGCCGATCTTTCCAGAGGCGCCGCCCTTGGGCCCGGCGAAGATCGTCACCGTGCCCTCCATCGTGAACTCCACCTCGGCGTGCATGCCCAGGTCCAGGCCCACGTCGCTCACCGGCCCCCATTTGATCTTCTTGGTGCCGATGATGTTCACCTCGGCCACGAACTTGATCTTCCCGCAGGTGGCCTCGACCGAGAAGTTGTCGCTGAAGGCCCACTTGCCCGAGGCCCACTGCGAGGCGGCGCTGCAGGCCGGCGCGTCCACCACGATGTCGGCGGCCTCGGCGCTGGCCTCCGGCGTGCGGTCGTAGCAAGCGCCGCCCGCCGGCGCGGCGTGCGAGAACGCGAATGCGACCTCGCGCTGCACGTGGCACTGCAGCAGGTGCACCTGCGCCTCGATGTCGATGCGCGTCATGTCGTGCCAGCCGCCGGCCGGCAGGTTGGTCGCGATGGCGGTGGACAGGCCGTAGGCCTCGCGGAAGAACACCCTCGACTGCTCCTCGTAGTCGCGCGCGAACGGCAGCAGCTCGGCCACGTTGCGTTCGACCGCGGCGCGGTGGATGCCGCAGCATTCGTCGGTGGTGCTGCCCGGCGGGCAGCGGGCCTCGCGGCCGTAGCGTTCGTTGAGGCGGTCGGCGGCCTGCTCGAGCTCCCACTCCGAACGCGCCATGTCCAGCGCGTCGAAGCGCGTCATCTGGCCGCCGGCCAGGATCAGGTTCTCCTTGTCGGCCGACATCGGGTGCATGTCGGTGTCGATCGGTTCGACCATCCACAGCGGCGAGGCCTGCACGTGGATGGCCTGCTGGACGACCTCGCCGAGCGTCATGCGCTTGACCACCAGCGCCTGCATCGGCCCGGCCTGGCTGTCCTGCAGCGCCTGCGCCTTCGCGCGCGCCGCGAGGAAGCGCGCCGAGGCCTGCGCGTAGTAGCCGGCGTAGCCGGCGTCGGCGGTCGGCATCAGGATCTCCGGCCAGGCGATCTGGCCACGCTGGCTCAGGTCGAGCGCGATCCACAGCGGCACGCGCGTGCTGCCGTGCCGCTCCTCCAGCCAGGGCTGCCGCGCCCACCGGGCGATCGCGTCGGCATCGCCGCCGGGCGGCGTCGCCTCGGCGCCTGGTGCCGCCGGGCCATCGGCCGGACGCACCGGCACCGGCTTGGCCGGCGAACCGCGCAGGCGCCACACGGCGCGCGGCAGCAGCGCGCGCGCTTCGTCTTCGCGGCCGGTCTTCGCCAGCACATGCACGAGGTTGCGCGCGGCCTCCGACAGCTCGGGGTTCAGCGCCAGCGCCTCGCGCAGCGGCGCCTCGGCCTCGTCGTGGCGCTGCAGCAGCACCAGCGCATGGCCGCGGTTGTTGAGCAGGGCCGCCTGTTCTCGCATGCCCATCGGCGCGGTCTCGCCGGTGCCGTCGAGCGACTCCGCCTCCGCCAGCAGCGCCAGCGCCACCGCGGGCAGCGTCTGCGAATTCGCCAGCGCGGCGAGGTTGACCAGCGGCGAGGCGTCGTCGGGATCGGCTTCGTGGGCGATCAGCAGGTTCGCCACCGCGCCCCAGGGGTCGCCGGCCGACGCCAGCGCCATCGCGTGCGCCATCAGCAGCGACGCGTCCTCGCCCTGCGGGCTGTCGCGCAGCGCGTCGAGGATGTCCTGGCCGGGCGCGGCCTGGTCGACGCCGTCGGCCAGGCGATCCAGCGCCTCGTCGAGGTCCAGCGCCTCGTCCTCGGGCGCGGCCGGCGCCGACGAGATCCCGGGCGCGGGGCCCAGGGCCTGCACGCGCCGCGCGTAGTCGGCCATGTCCACCTTCGACCAGTCGGGGTTGCCGTCCTTGTCCTTGGGCAGCGACTGCATCAGCGCGATGGCCTTGGCGGTGTACTCCGGATCGGCGGCGGCCGTCGGCAGGCCGCGCGGGCCGGCATCGGCAATGTCCCCGAGCACGCGCTCCAGGTCCTGGGATTCGATGTACGTGGCGCTGCGGATGAAGCCCTCACCGCCGGCACCGGCGTCGCCGCCGGCTGCGGTCGCCGCATGCACCGGGGACGCCGCGCCGCCCGACGCCTCGCCCTCGCCGCCCGCGCCCAGCGCCGCGAAGGCCAGCACCGGCACCGCCGCCACGGCGACCACCACCGCCCGGGCCTTCGGGGACAGGCCCGACCACCCGCGCCGGGCCGCGCCCAGCCCCGCCTTCGCCTGCTCCGCCCACTTGCCCTGCATGTCGCCGACTCCCTAGTCCGTGGATTCGCGGGCCGCGCCCGCCAAGGCCCCACAACACGCCGAATCCCCGTCCTGGCGGCCTTTCCCCAGCCAGCCCCGGTTCAGCGCGAAAACGGGGGCGCCGTCCCGGCGGGAATCGGTCATGGGGGTCGGATAAACTCGACGGCCGTCGACGACTGCTTGGATTGCCCCAGATGACCCTGACCCGCACCCTGGCCGCCTCGGCCCTCGCGCTGGCCCTGGCCGCCTGCCAGACCCTGCCCGCCCCGCGCCCGGCCACCGAGCCCGCGCCCGCCGCGGCCCCGTCGGTGCCGATGCCGGAGACCGCCGGCCCCGCCGCCAACGACAACCTCAACGCCACCGCCTGGGTGCAGACCTCGCTGGAATACCGGCTGGCCGCCGGGCAGACCTGGCGTGCGGCGCTGGTGCAGCTCGACCGCGCGCTCAAGACCCCGGACTGGGACGCGCTGACCGCCGAAGACCGCAAGAACCCCGCCACCGGCCTGCCGCCGGCGGTGATCGTGGACATCGACGAGACCGTGCTCGACAACTCCCCCTACCAGGCCCGCCTGGTGCGCGACGGCACCAGCTACGACGAAACCACCTGGGACGCCTGGGTCCGCGAGGAAAAGGCCAAGCCCGTGCCGGGCGCGCTCGAGTTCGCCCAGGCCGCCGCCGCCCGCGGCGTCACCGTCTTCTACCTGAGCAACCGCGCCGCCCACCTCGAGGCGCCGACCCTGGCCAACCTGCGCGCCGCCGGCTTCCCGGTGGAGCGGCCCGAGCAGTTCCTGGGCCTGGGCTTCTTCGTCGAAGGCTGCGAACAGGAAGGCTCGGAGAAGGGCTGCCGCCGCGAGTTCGTCGGCCGCACGCACCGGGTGCTGATGCAGTTCGGCGACCAGATCGGCGACATGGTCACGATCACCGCCAACACCCGCGCGGGGCGCGAGCAGGCGATGGCGCCCTACCTGGCCTGGGTGGGCGAGCGCTGGTGGATCCTGCCCAACCCGACCTACGGCAGCTGGGAACCGGCCCTGTTCAACAACGCCTGGAGCCTGCCCGCGGCCGAGCGCCGCCGGCTCAAGCTCGAGGCCCTGGACTACGCCCAGTGAGCCCGGCCCCCCGCGACCGCCTGATCTTCGCCCTGGACGTGGCCACCGCCACGGAGGCCCGGGCCTGGGTGGACCGGCTGGGCGAGGCGGTGTCCTTCTACAAGATCGGCATGGAACTGCTGACCAGCGGCGACTACTTCCGCGTCCTGGACGAGCTGGCCGCGCGCGGCAAGCAGGTGTTCGTGGACCTGAAGTTCCACGACGTGCCTGCGACCGTGGGCGCCACCCTGCGCGGCCTGTCGCGCTACCCGGTCGATTTCTGCACCCTCCATGGCCCACAGGAGGCCCTGATGCGCGCCGCTTCGC
>JAYRTA010000044.1:3182-9504 GCA_041919875.1 Arenimonas sp. | reverse complement strand
GGCCGACATGCGCGCCCGCGGCGAAAAGATCTGAGGAGGACTGAACCATGGCATCCAAGCGCGACAAGATCCGCCTGACGTCTTCTGCCGGCACCGGTCACTTCTACACGACCGACAAGAACAAGAAGACCACCCCGAACAAGATGGAGGTCAAGAAGTACGACCCCGTCGTTCGCAAGCACGTGATCTACAAGGAAGGCAAGATCAAGTAAGCCTCCCGGCTTCGATCGCTTCCCTGGAAAACCCGCCCGCGTGGCGGGTTTTCTTTTTGCCTGCCCGTACTCCTCAGCACAACAGGCTGGCCGCGCGTTTGAGGTCAAGCAGCACCGTGCGCTCACCGAGCGGCGATGGATTGAATCCCCGGGCGAGGTAGAAACCGCGGGCAGCGCCGTCGATGGCGTGGCAGATCAGGACCCGGGCGCCGATTTCCCGGCTTGCGACCAGGCTGCGCATCACCGCGTCGCGCAGCAGGTCCGTCCCCAGGCCCCTGCCCTGGTAGCGGGTGTCCACCGCCAGGCGACCCAGCACGATGGCCGGCACGGGGCGCGGCATGTTCCTCCGGAGGCCGCCCTGCACCCCCTCCGGCTCGATCGCACCGGCCGCCAGGGCGTAGTAGCCGGCCACCGTCCGCTCGTGGCACACGACAAAGGTGCGGGAAGCACGGGAGGCCTCGTTGCCCAGGGCACGGCGCCTCAGCCAGTCCACCAGGCTGGCGTGGGGGTTCTCGAAGGTGTCGACCTGGTGCGCCTGCGTCAGAGGCTCCGGCGCCCGCCAGGCCATGCTCACCGTTCCCAGATCGGCACCCGGCCCATCAATGCCCGGAAAGCGGCTTCGTCCTGCATCGGCGACTCAAGGGCGGCGAGGAACGCCGCCATCCTGTCTGCATCCAGCACGAACCGCGTCTGGTCAGCCAGGACCGCTTCGGCGCGCTGGACCGAGGCCTCGATCATGAAGCTGCTGCGCGACTGTCCGAGCAGCTCGGCCGCACGGTCGATCAGCGACTTGTCCGCGGCCTGGGCACGCAGGTTGATGTTCGTTTCGCGCAACGGGGCAAGGTTGGCCATGGCCGTCTCCCGGATTGTGCGCACATTGTATGCACGCCCGTCCTTGCCCGGCAATCCGGCTTTAGCGGGGCCGCTTGTCCGACGTTGCCGCCGCCAGCAATCCGATCATTTCGCCCACCAACCGGCGCGTGTCCTCTGACAACCCGAGGTAGGCCTCGATCACGGCCCGTTCTTCCGGGCTCACCGCGCTTCGCCCAGGCGCCGGGCCTTGCCCTCGCCCGTCTGCAGGTAGACCAGGTCCACGTCGAGCAGGTCGGCCAGGGCACGGAGCTTGTCCTGGCGCGGCATCGATTTGCCCAGGAGCCAGCCCGACACGGCCTGCGACGTCACCGATGCCCCGCCATAACGGCTGTTGAAACGCTTCATCAAGGCCACGGCGCTCTGCTCGATGCCGGCATCGCGCAAGGCGGCACGCAAGCGTTCGGCGAACTGGACCTGCTCCTGCTTCATGGGCCAAGACCATAGGGGTCGGGCCGGCGGCGATTGAAAGTTTGGCTTTCAATTGCATGGAAGTTTTGCTTTCATGCGCTTTCAGCCGCTTTCCGCCCGCCCATGCCCAAGTCCCTGCTCGATCAACTGCCGAGGATCGTCTCCGACGGTCGCGCGCAGGCCGAGCGCATCCTGGAAGGGCTTGAAGGCCGGCACCGCGTCGGGCTGCAGACCCGCGAATGGGTGCTGCCCTCCAGGGACGTGGCCGCCGCCGACTGGATCGCCCAGGCCGAACGCCGCGCGCGCCTGGGCGAGGGCGATGCCGGTGGCTGGCACAACCGGCTGATCTACGGTGACAACCTGCTGGCCATGGCCGCGCTGCTGGCCGGCGACGACCGCACGCCCTCGTTGCGTGGCCAGGTGGACCTGATCTACATCGATCCGCCCTTCGACTCGAAGGCCGATTACCGCACCAAGGTCACGCTGCCCGGGGTCGAACTGGAGCAGCGGCCGACGGTGATCGAGCAGTTCGCGTACTCGGACACCTGGTCGGATGGCACCGCGTCCTATTTGGCGGTACTCGTTCCCCAACTCGTCCTGATGCGGGAGCTGATGTCGGATTCTTCTTCGATCTGCATCCACATTGGCATGCAAGTCAGCCATTACGTCAAGGTCGTGGCGGACGAGATATTCGGGAAATCCAACTTCATCTCAGAGGTGATCTGGTCCTATGGCACGCCCAGCGGTGGGCGCGCCAAGGGGAACAAGATCGTCAAGGCCCACGAATACCAGCTCTGGTACGCCAAGAGCTATGGAAGGCACAAGTACAACAAGGAGTACCTTCCGTACTCGGACAAATACGTGGATGACCGATTCACGGAGTACGACGAAGACGGCCGACGGTACCGCACTCGGGAGCGTGAAAAGGGCGTATTCGAACGCCAGTACCTCGACGAAAGTAAGGGCGTGCCGTTGTCCACCGTATGGACGGACATAAAGCAGCTTTACGCCTACCACTACCTCAAGCGGAAGTCGGAAGAGCGCGATTACGACACGCAGAAACCTGAGTCGCTCCTTGAACGTGTCATCGGGACCGCTTCGGATCCTGGCGATCTCGTGGTTGACTTCTACGGCGGATCGGGAACCACCGCGGCTGTGGCCGAACGCCTCGGACGCCGCTGGATCACGACCGACCTGGGCAAGCCTGCCTGCATGATCATGCGCAAGCGCCTGATCGACCAGGGCGCGCGGCCGTTCCTCTACCAGGCGGTGGGCGACTACCAGGTGGAAGCCGCGAAGTCGCACTTCGGCAGGAGCATGCGGATAGGCGACCTCTCGGAAGTCGTTCTGTCGCTCTACGGCGCACTCCCGGTGCCGGCGGAGGAGAACCCGCTGCGCAACCTCGGCCAGATCGTCTTCCAGGGCAAGAAAACCCTGGTGCTCGCGGACTCGCCCAGCAAGCTCACCGGTGTCGCCACGCTTCGCAAGGCACAGGCGCTGCGCGACCAGCTGATGGGCGGCTGGGATCGCGTGGTGGTGCTGGGCTGGAACTTCGAACCCTCGATCGGGGACGACATCGGCAAGCTGGGTGACGATCGCCTGGAGGTCCTGGTCATTCCCCCGGACCTGATCGATCGCCTGAAAAAGAAGGGTGGCATCGACAAGCTGCGCGGCCAGGTCCGCTTCTCCAGCCTCCAATACCTAAGCCTCGGACCCGTCTCGCGCGTCCGCGCCGGCGCGGAGGAAACGCTCGAAGTCCGCCTGGCGAATTACGTGCTGCTGTCTCCCGAAGCCATCAATCTCGATGACGACAACCGGACCAAACTGGTCCGGGTGATGAACGCCGAACCGCTCGCCCTGATCGAGTACTGGGCCGTCGATCCCGACTACGACGGCAAGGTGTTCCGGTCCGTCTGGCAGGACTACCGCGGCAACACCGCCAACGATGGCGATCCGCTGCGCGTGGTCACGCGCGCCGAGGTCACGGTGGCGCACAAGGCCGGCCCCCGGCGCATCTGCGTGCGGGCGGTGGACGTGTTCGGCTTCGAATCGGAGGTCGTCCGGGTCGTCGAAGAGCCCGCCGCATGAGCCGGCGCGCCCCGAAGCCACCCGCGCCGCCGCTTGCGCTCGCCACCGCGCTGACACGGCGCACGCAGATCCTTTGCACGGGCCTGGACGAGGGCATCGCCGAGATCTACGACCGGGTCACGCCGGTGACCGCGGAGCTGCTGCGCTGGTGGTTCGGCACCGAGGCCCGGCAATCGCGCGACGTCAATTTCCACGCCGGCCAGCGCCAGGCGATCCTCAATGCCATCGTCGCGCACGAAGTGCTGGGCTGCGCGACCCTTGCCGACCTGTACCGCGAGGCCTGCCCGGAAGCGTTGCTCGACGCCGACCGGCTGATCGAAGTCTCCCACCCCCGGCACGGCCACCCGAAGTACTGCCTGAAGATGGCGACCGGCACGGGCAAGACCTGGGTGCTGCAGGCCTTGATGGTGTGGCAGATGCTCAACCGCACCGCCATTCAGGACCAGGGGCGGGACGATGTGCGCTTCACCCGCCGGTTCCTGCTGGTGGCGCCGGGCCTGATCGTCTACGAGCGCCTGCTCGATGCCTTCCTCGGGAGACAGCGCGAGGACGGCCAGCGGGATTTCGCCAGCGCCGACCTGTGCCTGCACGCGCCCTTGTTCCTGCCGCCAGCGCATCGCGAGCAGGTGCACCAGTTCGTGCGCGGCAACACCTGCAGCAAGGAGGAAATCGGGCTCAAGGCGACCGGCAACGGCCTGGTGGCGATCACCAACTGGCATTTGCTCAGCGAGGCGGACGACGAGGAGGAGGACGACGAAGCCGGCGTGGACTGCGTTGCTCCCGGAGTTTCGCCCAGCCCCGACCGCGTGGCCAGGCGCGTGCTGCCGGTGGCCCCCGGCCGTGCCACCGGCAACGCCCTCGACGTGCTGGACCGTCGCTGGTCACGCGGCAACGTGCTCGCCCACCTCGCCGCCCTTCCGGACCTGATGGTCTTCAATGACGAAGCCCACCATATCCATGAGATCCGCAAGGCCGGCGAGGCCAGCGAGGTCGAGTGGCAGAAAAGCCTCCAGCGCCTGGCGGCGGGCAAGGGCCGTCGTTTCATGCAGGTCGACTTCTCCGCCACGCCCTACAACGACCTGGGCACGGCCAGGAACCGCTCCAAGGCCTGGTTCCCGCACATCGTGGTCGACTTCGACCTCAAGGCGGCGATGGCCCAGGGCCTGGTGAAGTCGCTCGTGCTTGACCGGCGAAAGTCCATCACCGATGCCCTGCCGCTGGATTTCAAGGCCGAGCGTGACGCGGACGGCAATGTCGCCCTCTCGGACGGCCAGAGGATCATGCTTCGTGCCGGCCTGAAGAAGCTGGCACGGCTGGAGTCAGACTTCGCGAAGGTCGATCCGGCCCGACGCCCGAAGATGATGGTGGTCTGCGAGGACACCGCGATCACACCCCTGGTGGCTGCCTTCCTCGAAGAGGAGGGTCTGCACGCCGAGGATGTGCTCACCGTGGACTCCGGCAGGAAGGCGGAACTCGGCGAGAAGGAATGGGCGCCCCTGCGGCAGCGGCTGTTCGACGTGGATCGCCACGCGCGGCCCCGCGTGATCGTCAGCGTGCTGATGCTGCGCGAGGGATTCGACGTCAACAACATCTGCGTGATCGTGCCCTTGCGCGCCACCGGGGCGCAGATCCTGCTCGAGCAGACCATCGGCCGCGGGCTGCGCCTGATGTGGCGCGACCCGGAATTCGCGGACATCAAGCGCGACAACCGCGAGCGCATCAACCGGGGCGAAGAGCCGGGCAGCCTGATAGACATCCTGTCGATCGTCGAGCATCCGGCCTTCCAGTCCTTCTACGACGAACTGATGGCCGATGGCCTGGTCGGCACCACGGGCGACGACGATGAGGTCTCCAGCACCGGCGACTTGATCGCCGCGACCCTGAGGCCCGGGTACGAGGCTTACGACATTCCCGTGCCCTTCGTCCTGCACGAGGCCGACGAAGAGCTCCGGCACGCGGACATCGACGTCGCTGCCCTTCCTCCCTTTGGCGCGATGGGGCGGGCCGACCTGGCCGGGCTGGTCGGCAAGGGCGAGACCTTCGTCTCCCAGGACCTGCAAAGCGCCACCCTGTTCGGCGACTACCGCGTGGCCGGGGCCGTGATGGGCGTGAGCGGGTACAACGAATTGCTTTCCCGGCTGACCCGGCGCATCGGCCAGGCCAGGAACGCGCCGCTTCCGGGCGGCAATCGCGTGGCCACGCATTTGCCGCGCCCGTACCAGCACGCCGGCAGCGTCGAACTGGCCGGGGCGGTCGACGATTACATCCGGCTGCAGCTGTTCGGCGAACCGTTCGAGCCGCTGCAGGAGGAAGGCTGGCGCCTGCTGGCCCTGCAGCCCGTGGTGGACCACATCGTCAAGGTCTTCGGCTTGGCCCTGCACCAGGCCGAGATGCGCGCGACCTACGGCGACACCGAGATCCGGTACCGCAGGCTGTCGGAAGTGGACCGGATCATGGTGCGCGAGAGCGCATCGGTGGCGGTGTCGAAGTGCATTTACGACCGGCTGGGCCATCCCAGCCGCGCAGGCGGGCTGGAGCGCGCCTTCATCGAATGGGCGCAGGCCGACTCCGCGGTGCAGGCGTTCTGCCGCATCAGCGAGAACCGCCATGCGTTCATGCGGTTGCGCTATCTCAAGTCCGATGGCCTGGCCGCCCACTACCACCCGGACTTCCTGCTGCAGACCGGCGATGCCGTGTACCTGGCCGAGACCAAGGCGCAAGGGCAGGTCGACCATCCGGAC
>JAYRTA010000044.1:0-3172 GCA_041919875.1 Arenimonas sp. | reverse complement strand
TCGCCTGGTGCGAACGCATCAATGCCCTGGCGCCGGAGCAGCGCCACGCCCGGACCTGGCACTACGCCCTGCTTGGCGAAGACCTGTTCCACGACTGGCGCCGGAAGGGGGCGCGCCTGTCGGACCTGCTGGCCTTCTGCCGGATCCGCCCTAACCCCGGACGGGAAGCCCAGGCCACGCTCGACTTCAAGGCCTGAGCCTCAACCCGCCGGCAGGGTCAGCGTGGCCAGCAGGCCCGGTGCCTGCGACTGCACGGCCACCTGGCCGCCGTAGCCTTCCGCGATGTCGCGCACGATCGCCAGGCCCAGGCCGCTGCCGGGCGTGCGCTGGTCCAGGCGCACGCCGCGGTCGGTGACGTCGGCCTCGCTGCCTTCGGGCAGGCCGGGGCCGTCGTCCTGCACGCCCAGGTGCAGGCGCCCGGCGTCCACGCGCACCGACACCTGCACCGTATTCGCCGCCCACTTGCCGGCGTTGTCGAGCAGGTTGCCCAGCATCTCCTCGAGGTCTTCGCGGCCGCCGGCGAACACGGGGCCGGCGCCGGCCGGGCGCTCGAATCCGAAGCTGACGCCGCGGCCGCCGTGCACGCGCTGCATCAGCGCCAGCAGGCGCTCGACCACGGGTGCCACCGGCGTGCGGGCGCGGGCGTCGGCGGTGATGCTGCGGCCCAGGTGGCGGTCGACCGAGGCGCGCATCGCGCCCACCTGCGCCTGCACCACGGCCGGCAGCTGCGGGCCGGGGCGTTCGGCTTCCAGCGACAGCACCGACAGCGGCGTCTTGAGCGCGTGCGCCAGGTCCTGGGCGGCGGTGCGCGCGCGCTGCACCGAGCGGTCGTGGTGTTCGAGCAGCTCGTTGAGGTGCGCGGCCAGCGGCGCCACCTCGGACGGCAGCCCGGCTTCGGGGAAACGCCGGGCCTCGCCCGCGCGCACGCGGCGCGCGGTGTCGGCCAGCCGGGCCAGCGGACGCAGGCCCACGATCACCTGCAGCACCACCAGCACCAGCAGCCCGCCCGCCAGCACCGCCACGGCCACCGCCACCTGCCAGCGGAACTCCGTGGCCGCGGCGCTCAGCTCGGCCCGGTCCGCGGCCACGAGGAACACCACCGGCCCGTCCATGCGCGGGAAGCGCACCGCCTGCAGGCGCGCGCGCAAGGCTTCGCCGCGCGGCCCGGTGAGTTCGACCGCGCGCGCCGCGCCCGCCCGCGCGGGCATCTCGAAGCGCAGCTCGCCGTCCCAGAGCGAACGCGACTGGAACTGCCGGTCGCCGGCGACGATGCGCCAGTAGTGGCCCGAGAGCGGTCGGGCGAAGTGCTGGTCCTCGGGCTCGCTCTGCAGCCGGAAGCGGCCGTCCTCGTCCACCTCGCCGGCGGCGATCAGCGAGTCGAGCTCGTTGGCCAGGGCGCGGTCGAAGGCACGCTCGCCGGCGTCATCGAAGGCGCGCCCGAGCCAGAGCGCGGCCACCAGCGCCACCAGCGCCACGCCCACCACGCCACCCAGCAGCAGCCGCAGCCGCAGCGAGCCGCGTTCGATCACGGCAGCGCCACCAGGCGGAAGCCTTTGCCGCGCTCGGTGACGATGCGCGCCGCGCCCACCTTGCGGCGGATCCGGCCCAGCAGCACGTCCAGCACGTTCGAGTCCGGATCGTAGCCCTGCTCGTAGACGTGTTCGCCCAGTTCGGTGCGGCTCACCACCGCGTCGCGGCGATGCATCAGGTAGGCGAGGATGCGGTGTTCCTGCGCGGTCAGCGCCAGCGCCTCGCCGGCCAGGGTGAAACGGCCGGCGTTGTCGTCCAGCACCAGGCCGCCGCACTCGATCAGCGGATGCACGTGGCCGCTGCTGCGGCGGATCAGGGCGCGCAGGCGCAGCACCAGTTCCTCGGTGGGGAAGGGCTTGACCAGGTAGTCGTCGGCGCCGGCGTCGAAACCGGCCAGCTTGTCGTGCCAGCGGCCGCGCGCGGTCAACACCACCACCGGCAGGCGCAGGCCGGCGGCGCGCCAGGCGTCGAGCACCGACAGCCCGTCCATGCCGGGCAGGCCCAGGTCGAGGATGGCGGCGTCGTAGGTCTCGGTCTGGCCGCGGAACTCGGCATCGGCGCCGTCGCTGGCGTGGTCCACCGCATAACCGGCCTCGGCCAGTGCGGCGGCCAGGCGCTGGGCGAGCTCCGGGTCGTCTTCGGCCAGCAGCACGCGCATCAGTCGTCCTCGACTTCGATCTCGTTCAGGGCGCCGGTGCGGGCGTCGTATTCGAATTCGAGGATGCGGCCGTCTTCGCCCAGGATCTCGATCTCGTATTCCTCGTTCTCGAACTCCACCTCGAGCACGCGGCCGGGGTGGCGGCGCTGGGCGTCGGCGATGATGTCGGCCAGGGGCACATAGTCGCCGCGGGCGACGGCGGCGCGCACGCGCTCGTGGTCGCGGACGGAGGTCGCCGGAGCCGCGGCGCCGGCCGCGGGCGGGTCCTCGCCGCGGGGCCCCGGGCCCGGGGGCCCCGCGCGGGCGGTGGGGGCGGGGGGGGGTGGCGGCGCCCCCCGGGCCCCCGGCCGCGGGCGGGTCCTCGCCGCGGGCCCCGGGAACCGGGGCCCCGAGCGCGAGCAGCACGGGCAGGAGCAGGATCGAACGCATGCGCGAAGGATGCCTGAGCCGATTAACCGCGTCATGAACCGGGCGATCACGGCCCGGTTAGGGCCGCCATGGACACTGGGCCCCGCGACGCCAGCCCGGCGTCCCGAATCCCCCACGAAAGGAGCTGCACATGAACGCCAAGACCCCCCTGATCCTCGCCCTGGGTGCCCTGCTGGCCGGCACCGCCTCCGCCGCCGCCCCGGCCGCCGGCCCGAACGAGGCCACCGCCGCCCTGCGCGCCGCGGGCCACGCCGAGGTGCGCGAGCTCGAGTTCGACGACGGCCTGTGGGAAGCCGAGGTGCGCCTGGCCAACGGCCGCTGGGCCGACGTGGCCGTGGACCCGGCCACCGGCGAAGTGTTCGACGCGATGTCGCCGCGCCGCCTGATCGAGATCCAGGAGGTGATCGCCGCCGTCGAGCGCGCCGGCTACACCCAGGTGCACGACCTCGATCGCGACGGCGCGCTCTGGGACGCCGACGCCTTCGGTAGCGACGGCCAGCGCTACGAGCTGCGCATCAGCGGCTACGACGGCCGCATCCTCAACGCCAAGGTCGA
>JAYRTA010000043.1:0-9529 GCA_041919875.1 Arenimonas sp. | reverse complement strand
CGGCCATCAGCTCGGCCTCCTCGACCGCGCGCTGGATCGACTGCACCGTCGACTCGATGTCCACCACCACGCCGCGCTTCATGCCGCGCGATTCGTGCGTGCCGATGCCGATGACCTCGATCTCGTGGCCAGGCGAGTACTCGCCCACCAGCGCCGTCACCTTGGAGGTGCCGATGTCCAGGCCGACGATCAGCGACTTGTCGCCCTTGCGGTTCATGTATTCGTTTCCTCGTCACTGCGTGCCGCCGGCGCGTCCGGGCGGGCGGTGGAATCGGGCGCGGGCACCGGGACCAGCGCCCAGGTGATCGCGAACCCGTTGGTGTAGCGGAGGTCGGCGCGCTGCACGCGCCGCGCCGGGTCGGCGGCGAGCTGGGGCAGCAGCCGCGCGAAGCGGGCCAGCCGCGCCTGCGGGTCGCCGCGGCCGGCCTCGAGCTCGGTGCCGTCGTCGAGCACCAGGCTCCAGCTGTCGCGGGGGCTCAGGCGCACGCTCTCGATGCGCCGGCCGACGGGCAGGAACAGGGGCCGGGCCAGGCTGTGCACGGCCATCAGCTCGGACGCGCGGCCCTCGGGACCCTCGAACAGCGGCAGGCCGGCACCCGCGCCCGGCGGCGCCGGGAACAGGTCGCCGTCCTCGGCAAGCATGCGGTCCCCGCCCCAGCGCGCCACCGGCGTGTGCTCCGACAGGCTCACTTCCAGCCGGTCCGGCCAGCGCTTGCGCACGTCCACGTGCTCGACCCAGGGCAGCTCGGCCACGGCGTCGCGCACGTCGTCCAGGTCCACCGCGAAGAATCCGTTGCCGACCATCGGCAGGACGGCCTCGCGCACCGCGGCTTCGTCCACCTGGCGGAACTCGCCGGTGACGGCCAGCTTGCGCATCGGCCAGCGCTCGCCCGCGATCCAGCCGTTGAGCACCGCGACCACGGGCAGGGCCACCAGCGCGACGGCGAGGCTCCAGGCGGCGATCCGCAGCAGGGCGTTCATGCGCGCTCGGCCTCCGTGGGCAGGCTCGTCTCGAGCACGCGCCAGCACAGGTCCTCGAAGGACAGGCCGAGCTGGCGCGCGGCCTTGGGCACCAGCGAGTGGCTGGTCATGCCGGGGGCGGTGTTCACTTCCAGCAGGTAGTTGTTGCCCTCGCGGTCGCGCATCACGTCCACCCGGCCCCAGCCGGTGCAGCCGGCGGCGCGGAAGGCCTGCAGGGCGAGCGCGCGCATGGCCTGTTCGGCCGCGGCGTCGTCCAGGCCCGGGCAGAGGTACTGGGTGTCCTCGGCCAGGTATTTGGCGTGGTAGTCGTAGTACTCGCCGGCCGGGACGATGCGGATCGTCGGCAGCGCCAGGTCGCCCAGGATGCCGACGGTGTATTCGCCGCCGACGATCAGCTGCTCCATCAGCAGTTCGCCCGGGTAACGCGCCGCCAGCTCGACCGCGGCGGCCAGGCCGGCGGCGTCGAACACGCGCGACACCCCCACCGACGAGCCTTCGCTGGACGGCTTGACGATCACCGGCAGGCCCAGGGCGCGGGCCGCGGCCGAGACGTCGTCGCCCTTGCCCAGGCGCACGTAGCGCGGCGTCGGCAGGCCCAGGGACAGCCAGACCTGCTTGGTGCGGATCTTGTCCATCGCCAGCGCCGAGCCGAGCACGCCCGACCCGGTGACCGGCACGCCCAGGGCTTCGCACAGGCCCTGCAGCACGCCGTCTTCGCCGCCGCCCTTGTTGCCGTGCAGGATGTTGAAGACCCGGTCGAAGCGCTGCGCGACCAGGGCCTCGACCAGGGCGGGGATGCCGTCCACCGCCTGCGCGTCGACGCCGCGGCGGCGCAGCGCCTCCAGCACGTTGCGTCCGGAGTCGAGCGAGACCTCGCGCTCGGCGCTGGTGCCGCCCATCAGCACCGCGACGCGGCCGAAGGCGCGCGGATCGGTGACACGCGCGGCGGGGATAGTGCTCATGCCTTCCTGGCTCCCGGGAATCCGTGGCTGCCCAACTCCGCGGCGACCGCGCCGATGTCGCCGGCGCCCATGACCAGCAGCAGGTCGCCATCCTCGAGCACATCGGCGAGCACGGCCGGCAGGTCGCGCGCCGGGCCCGCCAGCACCGGGTCCAGGCGGCCGCGGGCGCGGATCGCGCGCGCCAGCGCCTTGGCATCGGCGCCGGTGATCGGCGCCTCGCCGGCCGGGTAGACGTCGGTCAACAGCACCGCGTCGGCGCTCGACAGCACCGCGGCGAAATCGTCGAACAGGTCGCGCGTGCGGCTGTAGCGATGCGGCTGGAACGCCACCACCAGCCGGCGCGCCGGCCACCCGCCGCGGGCCGCCGCGAACACCGCCTCGAGCTCGCGCGGGTGATGGCCGTAGTCGTCCACGAGCAGGGCGCGGCCCCGGCCGAACGCGAGCTCGCCCTTGATGTTGAAGCGCCGGCCGACGCCGTGGAACTTCTCCAGCGCGGCCGCCACGTGCGGGGTGGCCACGCCCAGCTGCCAGCCGATCGCCGCGGCGGCGAGCGCATTGAGCACGTTGTGGCGGCCCGGCAGGTTCAGGCGCACGGGCGCCGGCGCCTCGTCGGGCAGGTGCAGGGTGAAGTGCATGGCCCCGCCCTCCTGGCGCAGTCCGCTCGCGCGCACGTCGGCATCGGCGTCGATGCCGTAGGTGACCAGGTGGCGCGGCATTTCCGCCGCCAGCGCCGCCACTTCCGGGTCGTCCACGCACAGCACGGCCAGGCCGTAGAACGGCAGGCGGTGCAGGAACTCGCCGAAGGCCTGCTTGACGCGTTCGAAATCGCCGCCGTAGTTCTCCAGGTGGTCGGCGTCGATGTTGGTCACGACCGCCACCAGCGGATTGAGGCGCAGGAAGCTGCCGTCGCTTTCGTCGGCCTCGGCCACCAGCCACTGGCCCTGGCCCAGGCGCGCGTTGGCGCCGGCGGAGAGCAACTGGCCGCCGATCACGAAGGTCGGGTCCATGCCACCTTCGCTGAGCACGCTGGCCACCAGCGAGGTGGTGGTGGTCTTGCCATGGGTGCCGGCGATGGCGATGCCGCGCTTGAAGCGCATCAGTTCGGCCAGCATCTCGGCCCGGGGCACGACCGGGATGCGCTGCGCGCGCGCCGCCAGCCACTCGGGGTTGTCGGCGCGGATCGCGCTCGACACCACCACCACGTCGGCGCCCTCCACGTGGCCCGCCGCGTGCCCGCGGTGGACCCGAGCGCCGATGGCGGCCAGGCGGCGGGTGGCGGCGTTGTCGCCCTGGTCGGAGCCGCTGACCTGGTAGCCCTGGGTCACCAGCACTTCGGCGATGCCGCTCATGCCGATGCCGCCGATGCCGATGAAGTGCACGCGCGGGAAAGCGCGGGCCAGGTCGCCGGCGGTTTGCAGCCTGCCGCGCATCATGGGCGGGCCTCCTGGATCACGAGGTCGGCGACGCGCTCGGCAGCGTCAGTGGTGGCGGCGGCGCGCGCGGCGCGGGCCATGGCGAGCCGGCGCGGGGCGTCCTGCAGCAGCGGGTCGAGCGTCGCGAGCACGCGCTCGTCGAAGCCTTCGCCCTCCGGCACCAGGCGTGCGGCGCCCCGCTCGGCCAGGAAATCGGCGTTGCGGGTCTGGTGGTCGTCGACGGCTGCCGGGAACGGCACCAGCACGCTGCCCACGCCGGCGGCGGCCAGCTCGGCCAGGGTCAGCGCGCCGGCGCGGCAGACCACCAGGTCCGCCCAGGCGTAGGCCTGGGCCATGTCGGCGATGAAGGGCTCGACCTGCGCCGCCACGCCCGCCTGCGCGTAGGCCTCGCGGCAGGCCTGCGCATGGCGCTCCCCGCACTGGTGGCGGATGCGCGGGCGCTGGTCGTCGGCCAGGCGCGAAAGCGCCAGCGGCAGCGCGCGATTGAGCGAGGCGGCGCCCTGGCTGCCGCCCAGCACCAGCAGCTGCACCGGCCCGGTGCGACCGGCCAGGCGCTGCTCGGGCGCCGGGATGGCGGCGATGGCGGGACGCACCGGATTGCCGACGTCGTCCGTGGCGCGGCCGGCGAAGCTGTCGGGAAAGCCGCACATCACCCGGCGCGCGAGGCGCGCGAGCACGCGATTGGTGAGGCCCGGCGCCCGGTTCTGCTCATGGACCAGCAAGGGCCGGCGCAGCAGCCAGGCGCACAGGCCCCCCGGGCCGGCGGCGTAGCCACCGAAACTCAGCACCGCGCGCGGCCGCAGCCGCCGCAGCACGGCCATCGCCTGCCAGACCGCCCGGGCCAGGGTCAGCGGGGCCCGCAGCAGGGTGAGGATGCCCTTGCCGCGCAGGCCGCCGACCGCGATGGTCTCCAGCGGGATGCCTGCCGGCGGCACCAGGCGCGTTTCCATCGCGCCGTCCGCGCCGAGCCAGACCACCGGCACGTCGCGCGCGCGCAGGGCCTCGGCCACGGCCAGGCCCGGGAAGATGTGGCCGCCGGTGCCCCCGGCGAGGATCAGGACGGGCGCGTTGCTCATCCGTTGGTCCCCCACTTCGGTTCGACGCGATGGCGCGAGCCGCGCGGGCCGGCGCTCGCCGGCACCGGCGCCGCGGCCGGCGCGGGCATCGGCGCGGACGCGAACGCGGGGCGGCCATCGGCCCGCGCCGGTTCGAGTTCTTCCTCGGCCTCGGCCTCGGCGGCGCCGTCGCCGCGCAGGCGCGCGACCTGGCGCTCGGCGCGGTCGAGCTCGTAGCTCACGCGCATCAACAGGCCCATCGCCACGCAGGTGAGGATCATGGACGAGCCGCCGTAGGACACCATCGGCAGGGTCAGGCCCTTGGTCGGAAGGATGCCGAGGTTGACGCCGATCGAGACGAAGGCCTGCAGGCCGATCCAGAAGCCGACGCCGAAGGCGCAGAAGCCGGCGAAGTGGCGGCGACGCTCGACCGCGCGCAGGCCGATGGCGAAGGTGCGCCAGGTGAACAGCGCGAAGGCGCCGATGATGGCCAGCACGCCCACGAAACCGAGCTCCTCCGCGGCCACCGAGAAGATGAAGTCGGTGTGCGCCTCCGGCAGGTAGTAGAGCTTCTGCACGCTGGCGCCCAGGCCCACGCCGAACCACTCGCCGCGGCCGATCGCGATCAGGGCCTGGGTGAGCTGGAAGCCGTCGTTGAACGGGTCCTGCCAGGGATCGAGGAAGGACTTGAGGCGGGCCACGCGATACGGCGCGGCCACCGCCACCGCCGCCAGGACCGGCAGCGCGATCGCCGCCATCAGCGCCAGGTGGGCGATGCGCGCGCCGCCCACCAGCACCAGGCCGCCCGTGATGGCGAGGATCAGCGCCGCCGAGCCGAAGTCCGGCTGCACCAGCAGCATCGCCACGATCAGGCCGGCGACGCCAAGCGGCTTGAGCAGGGTGGCCCAGCGATGGCCGATCTCGTCGCGGTGGCGCACCAGGTAGCTGGCCAGCCAGACGATCAGCAGCACCTTGACCGCTTCCACCGCCTGGAAGGTCGAGACGCCGACGTTGATCCATCGCTGCGCGCCGTTCACGGTGTGCCCGATGCCCGGCAGGAAGACCATCAGCAGCAGGACGAAGCAGCCCAGCAGCAGCAGCTGGCTGTACTTCTCCACCAGCTTGAGCTCGACCCGCATCACCACCCAGGCGGCCGCGAACCCGACCAGCAGGAAGATGCCGTGGCGCAGCACGTAGTAGTAATGCGGCACGCCGTGCGTCTCCGCGACGGCGGTGGAACTCGAGGCGACCATGACCAGGCCGAAGGCCGACAGGCCCAGCACCAGCGCCAGCAGCACCGGGTCGTAGCGGCCCGTGATCTCGTCGAGCTTGGTGGCCTGGTGGCTGCGTTCGAAGGCCATCTCAGCGCACCTTCAGGGTGGCCAGGCCCACCAGCACGAGCATCACCGAGATGATCCAGAAGCGCACTATCACGCGCGGCTCCGGCCAGCCCTTGAGCTCGAAGTGGTGGTGGATCGGCGCCATGCGGAATACGCGCCGGCCGGTGAGCTTGAAGCTGGCGACCTGGATCATCACCGACAGCGTCTCGATGACGAAGATGCCGCCCATCAGCACCAGGATCGCCTCCTGGCGCACGATCACCGCGATCGTGCCCAGCACGGCGCCCAGCGCCAGCGCGCCGATGTCGCCCATGAAGACCATCGCCGGGTAGGTGTTGAACCACAGGAAGCCCAGGCCCGCGCCGGCGATCGCCGCGCAGACGATGGTGATCTCGCCCGCGCCCGGGATCGCCGGGATGCCCAGGTAGCTGGAGAACACCGCGTTGCCCGAGGCATAGGCGAAGATGCCGAGCGCGCCGGCGACCAGCACCGTCGGCATGATCGCCAGCCCGTCGAGGCCGTCGGTGAGGTTGACCGCGTTGGAGAAGCCGACGATCCAGAAATAGGCCACCACCACGAACAGGCCGCCCAGCGGGATTGCCAGGTCCTTGAGCAGGGGCAGGAACAGGGTCGTGTTGTTCGGGTGGTCGGCGGTGAAGTACAGCACCAGCGCCGCCGCCAGGCCGAACAGCGACTGCAGCGCGTACTTGTGCCGCGACTTGAGGCCATTGGGGTCGCGCCGGACGATCTTGATCCAGTCGTCCAGCCAGCCGATCGCGCCGAAGGCCACCAGCACCGCCAGCAGCACCCAGACGTAGCGGTTGCGCAGGTCGGCCCAGAGCAGGGTCGACAAGGTGATGGTGAGCAGGATCAGGGCGCCGCCCATGGTCGGCGTGCCGGCCTTGGAGAAGTGCGACTGCGGGCCGTCGCTGCGGATCGGCTGGCCGCCCTTGAGCTGGGCCAGGCGCGCGATCACCGCCGGGCCCAGCCAGAGCGAGAGCAGCAGCGCAGTGAGCGCGCCGAGGATGCCGCGGAAGGTGATGTAGCCGAACAGCGGCGGCATCCAGCCCATGTCCTGCAGCCAGCGGGCGAATTCAAGCAGCATGTCCGGCGTCCCCTTCGCGGTCGGCGGCCAGCAGGGCCGCGACCACCTTGTCCATCGCGCTCGAGCGCGAGCCCTTGACCAGGCAGCGCGTGCCCGGTGCGGCGGCGGCCAGGGCCTCGCGCAGCGCCTGCACCAGCGCGGCCTGGTCGCCGAAGTGGCGGGCGCCGTCGCCGAAGGCGCGGCTGGCGCCGGCGCTGAGCTCGCCCACGGTCCACAGGCGCGCCAGGCCCGCGCGGCGCGCCTGGTCGCCGACGCCGGCGTGCAGGGTGGCGGCGCCCTCGCCCAGCTCCATCATGTCGCCCAGCACCAGCCAGGCCTCGCCCTCGCCCGCGGCCAGGGCGGCGATGGCGGCGCCGACCGAACCGGGGTTGGCGTTGTAGCTGTCGTCCACCAGCACCGCGCCGTTGCGCAGCCGGTGCGGCAGGCCGCGGCCCGGCACCGGCGGCGCGGCCTCGAGCCCTTCGACCACCTGGGCCAGCGTGGCGCCTGCCCCGAGGGCGAGGCCGGCGGCGGCCAGCGCATTGAGCACGTTGTGGCGGCCGCCCAGCGGCAGGCGCACGTCGGCATCGCCGGCCGGCGTGTGCAGTCGGAAGGCCATGCCCTCGCCGGCGGCGCGCAGGCCGCTGGCGCGCAGGTCGGCGCCGTTGTCCAGCCCGAAGCGCAGCACCCGGCGCGCGCCGATGCGCTGCATGAACCAGGGCGCGAATGCGTCGTCGGCGTTCACCACCGCCACGCCGTCGTCGGGCAGGGCCTCGTAGATCGCGCCCTTGGTCTCGGCCACGCCCAGCAGGCTGCCCATGCGCTCGAGGTGGGCCGGCATGATGTTGTTCACCAGCGCCACGTTCGGCGCCGCGATCGAGGCCAGGTAGGCGATGTCCCCCGGCTGGCCGGCACCCATCTCGTAGATGGCGAAGCGCGCGTCCTCCGGCGCCTCCAGCACGGCCAGGGGCAGCCCGATCTGGTTGTTGCGGTTGCCGGGGTTGGCATAGGCCAGGCCGGCGCGCGAGAGGATGGACAGGACCAGGGTCTTGACCGTGGTCTTGCCGTTGCTGCCGGTGAGCGCGACCACGACCGCGGGCCGCCCCTGCTGGACGCCGGCGGCCAGTTCGCCCAGGGCGTCCTCGGTATCGGCGCAGAGCACCTGCGGCAGGTCGAGGTCGAGCTGGCGGTGCACCAGCAGCGCCGCCGCGCCGCGCTCGGCCGCCTGGGCGGCATGGTCGTGGCCGTCGTGGCGCTCGCCGCGCAGGGCGACGAACAGGCCGCCGGGCGCGACGGTGCGCGAATCGATGGACACCGAGTCCACCTGCGCCTCGGCGCCCAGGTGCCGGCCTTCGACCCAGCGCGCGACCTGCGACAGCGCCACCGGCCTCATGCCCGCGCCTCCAGGGCCGTGCGTGCCACCTGCAGGTCGTCGAAGGGATGCTTCACGCCGCCGATGTCCTGGTACGGCTCGTGGCCCTTGCCGGCCACCAGCACCACGTCGCCCGGCAGCGCGGCGGCGATCGCCTCGCGGATGGCCAGCGCGCGGTCGCGCTGCACCCGCGCCTGGCCGGGCCGGACGAAGCCGGCCAGGATGCCGGCGACGATCGCGTCGCCATCCTCGTTGCGCGGGTTGTCGTCGGTCACCACCACGACGTCGGCACCGGCTTCGGCGATCGCGGCCATCTGCGGCCGCTTGCCGGCGTCGCGTTCGCCGCCGCAGCCGAAGACGCAGGTCAGGCGGCCCGGAGTGTGTTCGCGCAGGCTGGCCAGCGCCTGCTGCAGCGCGTCGGGCGTGTGGGCGTAGTCCACCACCACCAGCGGCTGGCCGTCGTGGCCGCCGGCGCGGCTCATGCGGCCGCCCACCGGCGAGAGCCGGCCGAGCATCGCGGCCACCTTGGCCAGCGGCCAGTCGAGGGCGCGCAGCACGCCCGCCACCGCCAGCAGGTTGTCCACGTTGAAGCGGCCCAGCAGGGGCGAGGCGACCGGCAGCGCCTGGCCGCCCTCGGCCAGCACGAAACGCAGGCCATCGGGGCGCAGCGCCACCGCGCGCGCCTGCAGGGTCGCCGCTTCGAGGCCGCGGGCGCTCACGCCGATCCGGCGCACGCCCTCCGACAGGCGATCGGCCAGCGCCGCACCAAACGGGTCGTCGAGGTTGACGACCACCGCCTGCAGCCCGGGCCAGGCGAACAGGCGCGCCTTGGCTTCGCCGTAGGCCTGCATGCTCCCGTGGAAATCAAGGTGGTCGCGGGTGAGGTTGGTGAACACCGCGACCCGGAACGCGACCTCGTCCACCCGGCCCTGCGCCAGCGCGTGCGAGGACACTTCCATGGCCACGTGGCTGGCGCCTTCGTCGCGCAGGCGGGCGAGCAGGCGGTGCACGCTGATCACGTCGGGCGTGGTGCGTTCACCGGCCTCGATCCGGCCGTGCAGGCCGGCGCCAAGCGTGCCGATGCTGCCCGCCACCGCGCCGTCGAGCGCGAGGGATTGCGCCAGCAGCTGCACGGTGGAGGTCTTGCCGTTGGTGCCGGTGACGCCCGTCACGCACAGGGTCTTCGACGGCGCGCCGAAGAAGCGGGACGCCAGTTCGCCCTGGCGGCCGCGCAGGCCGGGCACGGATATCGCGTTCGCCGGCAGGTCCAGGTCGCCCGGCGCCGGCGGTTCGAACAGCACC
>JAYRTA010000042.1:0-9582 GCA_041919875.1 Arenimonas sp. | reverse complement strand
GGGGTCGGGCAGGGCCTGCGGGTCGGCGCCGTCCTCCAGGGCCGCCAGCGCGGCCTCGATCCGGCCGCGGCGCGCGGCGGCGTACAGGCGGGCGTCGGGATCCTCCGGCCAGGCGACCTCGGCGAGGGCCGGCGCCTCGTCACCCACGATGGGCAGGCCGGCGGGCAGCGCGTCCGGGCCTGCGGGCGGCGCGCCCCAGCGCAGGATCACGAAGGGCGCCAGCAGCGATGCCAGGCCCAGGCCGCCGGCAAGCCAGGGCCGCAGCGCCGCCGGCACGAGCCCCGGCCAGGCCAGGGCCAGCACGCCGGCACAGACGATGAACACCGCCAGGGCCACCAGGAAGCCGCGACCGGCCTGGTCGGGTTCGCCACTGCCGAAGGCGGCGGCCAGCTCCGCCGGCGCCCCGCCCTCGCGCAGGGCGCGCCCGAAGGTGGGCCAGGCACGCCAGAACACCAGCAAGGCCGCGCCGGCCAGGCCGCTCAGCCCGAGGGCCGACGCCAGCGAGCCGGTTTCGCGCAAGGCCTGCAGCGGCCAGGCCGTGGCCAGGGCCAGCAGGCCGGCGGCGAGCGCCCACGTTCCGACCAGTCCGGGCAGCACCGCGCGCATCGGCGCCGGGCGGCCCGCCAGTCGGGCTGCGCCCAGGCCCAGCAGGGGCTGGGCCAGCAGGCTACCCGCCAGGCCCGGCCAGGCCCCCAGCAGGGGCGTGGCGCACAGCGCCAGCCCGGCCAGCAGCCAGGGCCAGGGCGCACCGGAGGGACGGGTTTCAGCCATCGACCATCGGATCCAGCACGGTGGGCGGCAGCTGCAGATGGAAGCCGCGTTCGGCGAGGTTGCGACGAACGACGTCGGCATCCGCCCGCGCCAGCCGCCGCCCGGGCGTGAGTTCGACACTGAGCACGAAGACGAGCTCGCCCAGCGGGGCCCGCACCGCGTCCGGGACCAGGGCGAACTCGTCCCGCGTCCGCAGGTAGACGTAGGTATCGGGCTTGCGCAGGGACTTGTAGACGTGGGCGTGCATGGGTCGCGGGCGATTGTCGCCGCAAATCACGATCATGGGAAACACGGCACGCGGCGGCCCGCGCGGCCTTTGCTAGGCTTGCCGGCCTGCCTGCACACCGGAGCCGCCATGCGCCACCGCCACACCGCCTTCGCCGGGGCCGTCGCCCTGGCCCTCGCCACCACCGCGGCGCAGGCCGCGCAGCCCTTGACGCTGGACCAGGCGATGGCGCACCCCGACTGGATCGGCCCGCCGGTGGAGTCGGCCTGGTGGTCGGTGGACGGCGAGCGCGCCTTCTACACCCTCAAGCGCGAAGGCTCGCCGGTGCGTGACACCTGGGCCGTGCCCGTGGCCGGCGGCGCGCCCGCGAAGGTGGAGGGCGAGGCGCTGGCGATGCTCGACGGCGCCCAGCCGGTGTTCGACCAGGGCGGACGGCGGGCGCTGTACGTCCGCAACGGCGATGTGTTCCTGCGCGACGCGGCGGGCCCGCCCTACCAGATCACCCGCACGTCCGAGGCCGAGTCCGACGTTCGCTTCGCCGCCGATGGCCGCGACGTGGTCTGGCGGGTGGGCAACGACTGGTTCCGCTGGGCGCCGGCCACGCGCCTGGTGGAACCGGTGGCGCTGCCGCGCGCCGGCAAGGATCCGGCCGCGCCGCCCGCCGCCGATGCGCTGCGCGACCACCAGCTGCGCCTGAGCAGCACGCTCGCCCGCGAAAAGGCCTTCCGCGACGCCCTGCGCGAGAAGGCCGAGGCCGACCGCAAGGCCGACCCGAGCCGGGCCGTCGTTCCGGCCTGGCTGGGCGAAGGCATCGACATCGTCTCGACCGCGATGTCGCCCGATGCGCGCTGGCTGCTGGTGGTCACCGCGCCCAAGGGCGCCGAGGCCGGGCGCGTGGGCAAGATGCCCAAGTACGTCACCGAATCGGGCTACGAGGAAAGCGAGGACGTGCGCGTGCGCGTGGGCCGCAATCCGCCGCAGGGCCACGGCCTGAAGCTGGTGGACCTGCGCGACAACAGCGTGCGCGAGGTGCCGCTGGCCGGGCTCGCCGGCATCACCGCCGACCCGCTGGCCGAGCTGCGCAAGGCCGCCGGGCAGGACGCGCTCAAGGGCGAGCGCCGCGTGCGCGTGGATGCCGTGCGCTGGAGCGACGACGGCGCCGGCGTCGCGGTGATGGCACGGGCGGTGGACAACAAGGACCGCTGGATCGCCACGGTCAACCTCGGCGCGGCCACGCTGTCGGTCGCGCACCGGCTCACCGACCCGGCCTGGATCAATTGGGAGTTCAATGATTTCGGCTGGCTGCCGGGCGGGCGCACGCTGTGGTACCTGTCCGAGGAAACCGGCTATTCCCACCTGTACACCGTCGCACCGGGCCGCCGGCCGCAGGCGCTGACCAGCGGCCGCTGGGAAGCCTCGGCGCCGGCCTGGAGCGCCGATGGCGCCACCGCGTATTTCCTCTGCAACCGCGCCTGGCCGGGCGACTACGAGGTGTGCGCGGTGCCGGGCACCGGCGGCGAGGTGCGCGAGGTGACCGCGCTCGATGGCGTGGAGTCGTTCGTGCTGTCGCCGGACGGGCGCCGGCTGCTGCTGCGCTGGTCGTCCCCGCACACGCCGGCGCAGCTGGCGGTGCAGCCGGTGGACGGCGGAGAGGCGCGCAAGCTCACCGACACCCGCCGCGACGAGTACAAGGCACGCGAGTGGCTGGCGCCGCAGTTCGTGCGGGTGCCGTCCACGCATGGCGCCGGCGACATCTGGGCCAAGCTCTACCGCCCGGCCCGGCTCGAGCCCGGCCGCAAGTACCCGATCGTCATGTTCGTGCACGGCGCCGGCTACCTGCAGAACGTGCATGCGCGCTTCCCGGTCTATTTCCGCGAGCAGATGTTCCACCAGCTGCTGGTCGAGCAGGGCTACATCGTCCTCGACATGGACTTCCGCGCCTCGGAGGGCTACGGCCGCGACTGGCGCACGGCGATCTACCAGCGCATGGGCCACCCCGAACTCGAGGACTACCTGGACGGCGTCAAGTTCATGGTGGGCCAGCACCAGGGCGACGGCGACCGGGTCGGCATCTACGGCGGCAGCTACGGCGGCTTCATGAGCTTCATGGCGCTGTTCCGCGCACCCGAGGTGTTCAAGGCCGGCGCTGCCCTGCGTCCGGTGACCGACTGGACCAGCTACAACCACGAGTACACGTCCAACATCCTCAACACGCCCGACCTGGACCCGCAGGCCTACAAGCGCAGTTCGCCGATCGAATACGCCGAGAACCTGCGCGGCCATCTGCTGATCAGCCACGGCATGATCGACGACAACGTGTTCTACCAGGACTCGGTGCGCCTCGCGCAGCGCCTCATCGAGCTGCGCAAGGACAAGTGGGAGCTGGCCAGCTACCCGCTGGAGCGCCACGCCTACCAGCACCCCGAAAGCTGGTACGACCAGTACCGCCGCATCTACGAACTGTTCGAGCGCGCCCTGAAGCAGGGCGCCCCGGCCACGGACTGACGCGGGAAAATCCAACTCGAAAGAAAGGGCCGGGAATCACCCGGCCCACACTGGATGGTCGCTGGCCGCTCGCGCGCCGCCGCCCCCACTGGCCGGCCACACGCCTTGGATCGGCTTTATCCGCGCCCAGCCGCGTGAATCCGTGACCAAGAAACCGCCGCCTCACGCCGCGGGAAAGACCCCTTCGAGTTCGACGTCGAGTTCGCGGCGGCAGACGTCGCCGCGCAGCCAGGCGATGCGGTGGGCGGGAATGCCGCCGGCGGCCATCGCCTCGCGGGCCGCGTCCAGGTCCGATTCGCGGCGCAGGTAGACGCGCAGCGCCTCGCAGTCCGCGAAGCGGAAGCGCCGGCCGGTGGCGCGCTCGCCCTCGGCCAGCAGCGCCTCGAGGTTGGCCAGGCTTTCGCGCAGCTGTGCCGGGGTGTCGCCAATGTGGCGCGACTGGTGGCTGGTGATGCTGGCCGTGCCCGAGGCCAGCAGTCGCGGCGTGGCGGTATCGGCATCGAGCACCGCGCCGCGCGAGAACCCGGGCGCGACCGGGCCGTGTTCGCGCGGGTAGCGCCAGGCCGGCGTCTGGCGCGGGTTTTCCAGCGCGATCGCCGGTGCACGGGCGCACAGCGCGACCACCTGCAGGCGGCCGGGCAGCCCGTCGGCGCCGATCGCGGTGGCCGCCGGCGGCGGGTCGTTGAACATGCCGTCCACCGAGCGGGCGCGTCCGACGCAGAATCGGCGGTAGCGTTCCCGGTCGCCGTCGCCGGCATTGATGTCGGCGAAGAAATTCCAGATCCGCAGCAGATAGGGGTGCGTCGAAGGCCGCACGGCCGCGATCAGCCGGGCATAGGCCTCGGCGGCGGCGGCCTCGATGTCGCCATCGCGTTCCTGCACCACCACATTCGCCACGGCGTAGTGGCCGCCGGCCCCGGCGCACCAGGCCTCGCTGGCCGGCCCGCCCAGCGTGGGACAGGCGACCGACAGCGGGTCGCCGGCGTCGGCGCCGAAGCGGAAGGCCATGAGGGCGGCGGGGTGCGGCCCGGCGAGGACGCGCAGCCGGGGCGGCGGGAGAGTGGGCGACGACATGGGGCGCGAAGTATAGCGGCCGGGCCGGGCGGCTATCATGGCGCCCCCGCCCGCCAGGCCCGCGCCATGACCGATTTCGCCGCCGTGCACGCCTTCCTGCAGCAGCTCCAGGACCGGATCTGCGCCAGCCTGGAAGCCGCCGATGGCGAAGGCCGGTTCCAGCAGGACGCCTGGACCCGCCCCGAGGGCGGTGGCGGGCGCTCCCGCGTGATGAAGGAGGGCCGGGTGTTCGAACAGGCGGGCGTGGGCTTCTCGGAAGTCTCCGGCGCCTCCCTGCCGCCCTCGGCCACGGCCCACCGTCCCGAGCTGGCCGGGGCGCCCTGGCGCGCGGTCGGCGTGTCGCTGGTGATCCATCCGCGCAATCCGCACGTGCCGACCTCGCATGCCAACGTGCGCTACTTCGAGGCGCGCCCGGCCGACCGCGAACCGATCTGGTGGTTCGGCGGCGGCTTCGACCTCACGCCCTTCTATCCGGTGGACGAAGACGTGCGCCATTGGCACCAGGTGGCGCACGACTTGTGCGCGCCCTTCGGCACCTCGCGCTACGCCGACCACAAGGCCTGGTGCGACCGCTACTTCTTCCTCAAGCACCGCGACGAGGCGCGCGGCGTCGGCGGCCTGTTCTACGACGACCTGCACGCGGACGGCTTCGACCACTGCTTCGCCTACACCCGGGCCGTGGGCCACGGCTTCCTGGAGGCCTACCTGCCGATCGTCTCGCGGCGCAGGGACACGCCCTACGGCGAGCGCGAGCGCGAGTTCCAGCTGTACCGCCGCGGGCGCTACGTCGAATTCAACCTGGTCTGGGACCGCGGCACCCTGTTCGGCCTGCAGAGCGGCGGCCGCACGGAATCGATCCTGATGAGCCTGCCCCCGCGCGTGCGCTTCGAGTACGCCTGGACGCCGGACCCCGGCAGCGCCGAGGCCCGCCTGCAGGACTACCTCACGCCCCGCGACTGGCTGGCCTGAAAGCCGAGCAAATAAAAACCCCGCGGGCCAGGGGAAGCCCGCGGGGTCGAGGAGCATCGGTTGGGGAGAACCTAGCTCCGGGTGGATCCACTCAGGGGAGGGAGTGATCCTGCGCCGGACCTTGCATCCGACGCGCCTAGTAGACCCCCGGGCGCATGAGAAGTTCGTGAACGGAGCAGTTAAATAATTGTTCGGTTCAGGAGGGATTCAAGTGCACGCAACCGGCTGATTACAAAGCGATTGCGGGACGTTCGCGGACACCCGTCGGCGAGGCGTTCGAAGCCTTCAGTGCGCCTCGTCCCAGTTCGCGCCGGTGCCTACGTCCACCACCAGCGGAACCCGCAGCTCGGCGGCGCCGGCCATGCGTCGGCGGACCTCGTCCACCAGGGTGTCGACGAAGCCCGTCTCGGCTTCGAACACCAGCTCGTCGTGTACCTGCATCAGCATCGCCGCCTGCGCCGCGTGCGGCTGCAGCCAGGCGTCCACCGCCACCATCGCCCGCTTGATGATGTCGGCCGCGGTGCCCTGCATCGGCGCGTTGATCGCCGCGCGTTCGGCGCCGGCGCGCTGGGCCTGGTTGCGCGAGTGGATTTCGTTGAGCTGCAGGCGCCGGCCGAACACGGTTTCGACATAGCCGAGCTCGCGCGCCTGTTGCCGCACGCGCTCCATGTAGTCGCGCACGCCGGGGTAGCGGCTGAAGTAGAGCGCGATGTAGTCCTGGGCCTCGCCCCGGCCGATGCCCAGCTGCCGCGCCAGGCCGAAGGCGCTCATGCCGTACATGAGGCCGAAGTTGATCGCCTTGGCGGCACGGCGCTGGTCGCCGGTGACCTGGTCGACCGACGTCGCGAAGACCTCGGCGGCGGTGGCGCGATGCACGTCCTGCCCGCTTTCGAACGCGCGCACCAGGCCGGGGTCGCCGGACAGGTGGGCCATGATGCGCAGCTCGATCTGCGAGTAGTCGCAGGCGACGATGCGGCGCCCGGGCGGCGCGATGAAGGCGGTGCGGATGCGCCGGCCATCTTCGGTGCGGATCGGGATGTTCTGCAGGTTCGGGTCGTTCGAACTCAGCCGGCCGGTGGCGGCGCCGGCCTGGTGGTAGCTGGTGTGCACCCGGCCGGTGGCGGGATTGACCATGCCCGGCAGCTTGTCGGTATAGGTGTTCCGCAGCTTGGCCAGGCCGCGGTACTCGAGCACCAGGCGCGGCAGCTCATGCTGGTCGGCGATCGCCTCCAGCGCCTCCTCGTTGGTGGACGGGGCGCCGGTGGGCGTCTTCACCAGCGCGGGCAGCTTGAGTTCGTCGAACAGCAGCTGGCCCAGCTGCTTGGGCGAATCGAGGTTGAAGGCGCGCCCGGCGATCTCGTGCGCGCGCTGCTGCGCGGCGAGCATGCGCTGGGACAGGTCGGCGCTCTGCCGGCGCAGTTCGTCCACGTCCACGAGGACGCCGGTGGCCTCCATGCGCGCCAGCACCGGCACCAGCGGCATCTCGATGTCGCGGTAGACGGCCAGCAGGGAGGGCTCCGCCGCCAGCCCGGCCGACAGCACGCGATGCAGCCGGAGGGTGACGTCGGCGTCCTCGGCGGCGTAGCCCGTCGCTTCCTCCAGGCCCACGGAGGAGAACGGGATCTGCTTGGCGCCCTTGCCGGCGACATCCTCGTACTTGATGGTCTCGTAGCCAAGGTACTTGCGGGCCAGGGTGTCCATGTCGTGGCGCTGGCCGCCGGCGTTGAACACGAAACTCTCGAGCATCGTGTCCTCGGCATAGCCCTGCACGTCCAGGCCATGCCGGCGCAGCACGTGCAGGTCGTACTTGCCGTGCTGCCCGAGCTTGGGGCGGGCCGGATCGCACAGCACCGGCCGCAGCGCCTCCAGCACCGCGTCGCGGGCGAGCTGGGCCGGCGCGCCCGGATAGTCGTGGCCGACCGGGATGTAGCAGGCCTCGCCCGGCTCGACCGCGAAGCTCAGGCCGACCAGGCGGGCCTGCATCGGGTCGAGGGCATCGGTCTCGGTATCGAAGGCCACCAGGGGCGCCGCGGCCAGCTTCCCGAGCCAGGACGCCAGCGCGGCCCCGGTGGTGATGCATTCGTAGCGGCCCTTGGCCGCCCAGGCCGGGTCGGGCGCGGCCTCCGCCGCCATTGCGGCCGGGGCGGCGGCTCGCGGGCCGGCCGCGGCGCCGCCATCGAGCTCCTTGAGCGCGGCGTTGAAGCCATAGCGGGCGTACAGTTCGCGCAGCGCCGCCACGTCGCGCTCGCGCAGCACCAGGTCGCGCGGCCCCTGCGGCAGCGGGACGTCGACCTTGATGGTGACCAGCTGCTGGTTCAGCGGCAGCCGGCCCAGGGCCGCACGCAGGTTCTCGCCGATCTTGCCGCCCATCGCGGGCGCGGCGGCCATCACGGCCGCCAGGGTGCCGTGTTCGGCCAGCCATTTCGCGGCGGTCTTGGGGCCGCACTTCTCGACCCCGGGCACGTTGTCCACGGTGTCGCCCATCAGGGCCAGCAGGTCGACGACCTGATCGGGCCGGACGCCGAACTTTTCCATCACGCCCGCCTCGTCCGTGACCGACTGGGTCATGGTGTTGGTGAGCGTGATGCCCGGCCGCACCAGCTGGGCGAAATCCTTGTCGCCGGTGGAAATGGTGACCGGGATGCCGTCGGCGTTCGCCTGCAGGGCCAGGGTGCCGATGACGTCGTCGGCTTCCACGCCCGGCACGCGCAGGATCGGGAAGCCCAGGGCCTCGACGATCGCCATCATCGGCTCCACCTGCGCCCGCAGCTCGGGCGGCATCGGCGGCCGGTTCGCCTTGTACTCGGGATACAGCGCGTCGCGGAAGGTCGGGCCGGAGGCATCCACCACGAAGGCGGTGTAGTCGGGCTTCTCCTTCAGCGTCGCGCGCAGCATGTTGACGATGCCGAACAGGGCGCCGGTCGGGGAGCCATCCGGCCCGGTCAGCGGCGGCAGCGCGTGGAAGGCGCGATACAGGTAGGACGAGCCGTCGATGAGGACGAGGCGGGACATGGCGGCGATCCGGAGTCGGTGGACCGGCGATTCTACGCCGCGGCCACGGCGGCCCCCACGCCGCCCCGCCGCGGGCCTTGAGCGCCCCGGCGCCGTTTGCCATGCTCGGCCACCCGTGCCGGAGGCCGACCATGGCGCTTTCCCCGCTGTTGCTGCTGTTCGCCCTTGCCGCCCAGGACGCCGCGCCGGCGCGCGAGGACGTGCCCATCCCCGACAAGGCCCAGCCCGCGCCCTCGCCCGAGGACGCGCCGACGGTGAAGATCCGGGTCGAGTCCAACGGCGACCGGGTCGAGGAATACAGCATCCGCGGCCAGCTCACGATGGTGAAGATCACGCCCGAGCGCGGCCCGGCCTACTACCTCTACGACACCGACGGCAACGGCCGCCTCAACCGCGACGATGCCGGCCCGTCGGTCTCGCCGGTCTACTGGACGCTCTACGAGTGGGACTGAAGCGCGGCGCCGGGTTGCTGCGCGTCGCCGATGCGCTGAGCGAAGCGGCCGGCCGGCTCGCCGCGGCCGCGGCGCTGGCGCTGGTGCTGCTGGTGTTCGGCCTCGTGCTGGCCCGCTATGCCGTCGGCGTCGGCTCGGTGGCGGCGCAGGAAGCCGTGCTGTGGCTGCACTCGACGATCTTCCTGCTGGGCCTGGCCTACGCGCTGCGGCATGGCGCGCACGTGCGGGTGGACGTGTTCTCCTCCCGCTGGCGCCCGCGCACGCGGGCCTGGGTCGAAGTCGCCGCGGGCCTGGGGCTGTTGCTGCCCTTCTGCCTGTTCATGGCCTGGATCAGCGCCGATTACGTGGCCGCCAGCTGGGCGGCGCGCGAAGGCTCGCGCGATCCCGGCGGCCTGCCCGGCTGGTACCTGCTCAAGGCCCTGATCCCGCTGTCGGCGGGGCTGCTGGCGTTGCAGGGCCTGGCCGAAAGCCTGCGCGCCCTGCATCGCGCCCGCGCCGGGGACGAGGCATGAGCCTCGAGACCGCGCACGCCCTGCTGCTGGCCTTGCTGGTGCTGGGCTTCCTGGCCGGCCT
>JAYRTA010000041.1:0-9665 GCA_041919875.1 Arenimonas sp. | reverse complement strand
GGCGTGGTCGGTCGCAACGTGCTCGAGGAGCAGGCGCTCGAGCGCGGCGCCGACGGCCGTCCGGAGGCCTTCCGCGCGCTGCGTTCGCTGGGTTTCGGCCGCTGCCGGCTTTCGGTGGCGGTGCCGGCCGACTGGGAGTGGCCGGGGCCGGCGCGCCTGGAGGGTACGCGCATCGCCACCAGTTACCCACGCCTGCTCGCGCGCTGGCTCGCGGCACAGGGTGTGGCGGCCACGCCGGTCGTGCTCTCGGGCTCGGTGGAAATCGCGCCGCGCCTGGGCAAGGCCGAGGCGATCTGCGACCTGGTCTCCACCGGCGCGACCCTGGTGGCCAACCAGTTGAAGGAGGCGGCCGTGGTGTTCGAAAGCGAAGCCGTGCTGGCCGCGCCGGCGGCGCCGTTCGGCGACGCCCGCGCCGACCTCGCCGCCCTGCTGCTGCGGCGGCTGGATGCCGTGCTGAGCGTGCGCGCCAGCAAGCTGGTGCTGTTCCAGGCCTCGCGCGACGCGCTGCCCGGCCTGCTCGAACTGTTGCCCGATGCCGAACCGCCGACCGTGATGGCGATCGAAGGCCGCCAGGATTGCGTGGCCCTGCAGGCCCTGTGCCGCAGCGCGATGACCTGGCAGCGGCTGGAGGACATGAAACGCGCCGGTGCCACGGGCCTGCTGGTGCTGCCGGTGGAGCAGATGCTGGCATGAAGCGCCTGGACTGGACTGCAATGGACGAGGCGGCCCGTGCCGCCGCCCTGGCCCGCCCCGGCGTGGCCGACCAGGCGTCGGTGGAGGCCGCGGTGCGACGCGTCTTCGACCAGGTGCGCGCCGATGGCGATACCGCCCTGCGCGCGCTGACCCGGCGCTTCGACGGCGTGCAACTGGGCGACTTCGAAGTGCGGGCGGAGGAATTCGACCAGGCGGAGGCCGAGATCACCGACGCGCTGCGCGAGGCGATGGTGGAGGCGCGCGACCGCCTCGAGGCCTGGCACCGTGCGGGCGCGCCTGCGGGCTTCGAGCTCGAGACCGCGCCGGGCGTAGCCTGCGGCCGGGTGCTGCGTCCGATCGGACGGGTCGGGCTGTATGTCCCGGCCGGCAGCGCACCGCTGCCGTCCACGGCACTGATGCTGGGCGTGCCGGCGCGCCTGGCCGGCTGTCCGGAGGTGCTGCTGTGCACGCCGCCGCGCGCCGATGGCCGCGCCGATCCGGCCGTGCTGGTGGCGGCGCGCCTTTGCGGCATCCCGCGCGTATTCAAGCTCGGTGGCGCGCAGGCGATCGCGGCGATGGCCCTGGGCACGGACGTGGTTCCCCGCTGCGACAAACTGTTTGGACCGGGCAACCGCTATGTCACCGCCGCCAAGCAGTTTGCAGCCGCGATGGCGGGCGGTCCGGCCATCGACATGCCGGCGGGCCCGTCGGAAGTGCTGGTGATCGCCGACGCCGGGGCCTCGCCGGTTTTCGTCGCCGCCGACCTGCTGTCGCAGGCCGAACACGGGCCGGATTCCCAGGTGCTGCTGGTCACGGACTCGCCGGCCCTGCTCGAGGCCGTGGCCGACGAGGTGCCGCGGCAACTGGCGCAACTGCCGCGCGCCGCCATCGCGGCGCAGGCGCTGGCGCATGCCCGGCTCGTGCGCGTCGCGTCCCTGGAACGGGCGTTCGCCCTGGCCAATGCCTATGCGCCCGAGCACCTGATCCTGGCCTTGCGCGATCCGCGCCCGTGGCTGGATCGGGTGCACGACGCCGGTTCCGTTTTCCTGGGCGACTACGCCCCGGAAGGCCTGGGCGACTATTGCTCGGGCACCAACCACGTGCTGCCGACGGGCGGCGCCGCCCGCGGCTGGAGCGGGGTCTCGGTGGCCAGCTTCCAGAAGGCCATCAGCTACCAGCAGGTCAGCCGGGCGGGCCTGGCCGGCATCGGGCCCTGCGCGGTGACGCTGGCGCGCGCCGAAGGGCTGGAAGCGCATGCGCAGTCCGTGCTGCGCCGGCTGGAGTCGCCCGCATGAGCGCGTTGCTCGACCTGGTGCGCGAAGACCTGCGCGGCTTCGGTGGTTATGCCTCGGCCCGGCGCAGTGGCCTGCAGGGCGAGGTCTGGCTCAACGCCAACGAGTCGCCGTGGCGCAGTCCGGCGGACGCCGGCCTGGGCGTGAATCGCTATCCCGAGCCGCAACCGGCCGCCCTGCGCGACCGGCTGGCCGCGATCTACGGCGTGCCGGCGGCGCAGCTGCTGCTGGGGCGCGGCAGCGACGAAGCCATCGACCTGCTGGTGCGCGCCCTGTGCCGCCCGGGACAGGACGCGGTGGTGGTCGCGCCGCCGGTGTTCGGCATGTACGCCGTCAGCGCCCGCCTGCAAGGGGCGCCGCTGGTGGAGGTGCCGCTGCGCGAGGACGGCGCCGGGTTCTCGATGGATCTCGAGGCCATGGCCAATGCCGCGGTCACGCGCGGGGCCCGGCTGGTGTTCGCCTGCTCGCCGGCCAACCCGACCGGCGGGGCCACCGACCCGGCGGCGCTGCTGGCCCTGGCCCGCCGCCTCGCCGGTCGCGCGCTGGTGGTGGTGGACGAGGCCTACATCGAATTCGCCGACTTTGCCTCGCTGGCGGCCGCGGTCGCCGACCAGCCGAACCTGGCCGTGCTGCGCACGCTGTCGAAGGCGCACGCGCTGGCGGCCACGCGCATCGGCGCGGTGGTCGCGGCGCCGGAACTGGTGCAGGTGCTGCGCAACTGCCAGGCGCCGTATCCGCTGCCCACGCCCTGCGTGCAGCAGGCCCTGGCCGGGCTGACCGAGCTGGCCCTGGCCCAGACCCGCGAACGCATCGCCACCGTGCGTGCCGAACGCGAACGCCTGCAGGTGCAGTTGGCCGCGCTGCCGGGCGTGCGCCGGGTGTACGCCTCCCAGGGCAACTACCTGCTGGTTCGCTTCGAAGATGCCGACGCCGCCTTCCGGCGCCTGCTGGCCGCCGGGGTGGTGGTGCGCGACATGCGCGCCACGCCGATGCTCGGCGACGCGCTGCGCATCAGCATCGGCCTGCCGGCGGAGAACGACGCCGTGCTGGCGGCGCTCGGGCCGGGGAGGGCGGCGGCATGAGCGGCCAGCGCATCCTGTTCGTGGACCGCGACGGTACCCTGATCGAGGAGCCGGCCGATTTCCAGATCGACAGCTACGCCAAGCTGCGCTTCGTCGAGGGCATGTTGCCGGCCCTGCTGGCCCTGCGCGACGCCGGCTGGCAGTTCGTGATGGTGAGCAACCAGGACGGACTGGGCACGCCGTCCTTCCCGCGCGAGCAGTTCGCCGGCCCGCATGCGCTGCTGATGCAATTGCTCGAATCGCAGGGCATCCGTTTCCGTGAGGTGCTCATCGACGAGAGTTTCGAGCACGAGGGCAAGCCGACCCGCAAGCCGGGCGTCTGCCTGCTGCTGCACTACCTGCGCGACCGTTCCATCGACCTCGCCGGCAGCGCGGTCGTGGGCGACCGCGACACCGACCTGCAATTGGCCGCCAACCTCGGCTGCCGCGGCTTCAAGCTGCGCCCGGGGCCGGACACCTGGGCCTCGATCACGCGCGAACTGGTGGGCGGCGCCCGCCGCGCCTGCGTCGAGCGCAGCACCAAGGAAACCCGCGTGCGCGTGGCCCTGGACCTCGATGCCGTGGCCGAGCCGCTGGCCGCCACCGGCCTGGGCTTCTTCGACCACATGCTCGAGCAACTGGGCAAGCACGGCGGCTTCGCCCTGCAGGTGCACTGCGCCGGCGACCTGCACATCGACGAGCACCACACCGTCGAGGACACCGCGCTCGCGCTCGGCCAGGCCCTGCGCCAGGCCCTGGGCGACAAACGTGGCATCGGTCGCTACGGCGACAGCCGCGGCACCGGCGCGATCACGCTGCCGATGGACGAGGCCCTGGCGGGCGCCGCCATCGACCTGGGCGGGCGGCCCTACTTCGTGTTCGAGGGCGCCTTCCCGCGCGTCGAGGTCGGTGGGCTGGCCACCGAGCTGGTGCCGCACTTCTTCCGGTCGCTGTGCGAAACCGCAGGCATGAACCTGCACCTGCAGGTGCGCGGCGAGAACACCCACCACATGGTCGAGGCCTGCTTCAAGGCGGTGGCACGTGCGCTGCGCCAGGCGGTCCGGCGCGAAGGCAGCGACCTGCCCAGCACCAAGGGGGCGCTGTGAGCCTGGTGATCGTCGATTCCGGCGGCGCCAACCTCGGGTCGGTGCGCTACGCCCTGCAGCGCCTGGGCGTCGAGGCCCCGGTCAGTGCCGACCCGGCGCGGATCCGGGCGGCCGCGCGCGTGCTGCTGCCCGGCGTGGGCGCGGCCGCACCGACCATGGCCCGGCTGCGTTCGCACGGGCTGGTCGAGGTGCTGCGCTCGCTGACGCAGCCGGTGCTGGGCATCTGCCTGGGCATGCAGCTGCTGTTCGAGCACTCCGAAGAGGGCGATACGGCTGGCCTGGGCCTGCTGCCCGGCCAGGTCCGCAAACTCGATGCGGCGCCGGGCCTGCGCGTGCCGCACATGGGCTGGAACCGGCTCGAAGCGCTGCGTGATTCACCCCTGCTGGCCGGCGTGGCGGCCGGCGCCCAGGCCTACTTCGTGCATGGCTACGCCGCGCCCGCGGGGCCGGACTGCATCGCCGCCTGCCGGCACGGCGAACGCTTCGCGGCGATGGTCTCGCGCGGCAACGTGCACGGCGCCCAGTTCCACCCCGAGCGCTCCGGCGAGGTCGGCGCGCGCATCCTGTCCAACTTCCTGGCGCTGCCGGCATGAGTCCCTTCCAGCTCTATCCCGCGATCGACGTGCGCGAAGGACGCGTGGTGCGCCTGCGCCAGGGCGACTTCAGCCGCGAGACGCGCTACACCGACGTACCCATCGACGTCGCCCGGCGCTACTCGGCCGCCGGCGCCGAATGGATGCACCTGGTGGACCTGGACGCCGCGCGCGGCGGCGGCTACCGGCTGGCGCCGCTGCTGGCGCGCATCAAGGCCCAGACCCGGTTGAAGGTGCAGACCGGAGGCGGCGTGCGCAGCGAGGCCGACCTGCGCCTGCTCTTCGACGCCGGCGCCGACCGCGTGGTGGTCGGTTCGATGGCCGTGCGCGAAAGCGCCACCGTGGCCGGCTGGATCGGCCAGTACGGGCCCGAGCGGATCACGCTGGCGCTCGACACCCGGCGCAGCGACGACGGCCGCTGGTTGCTGCCCGTGCACGGCTGGACCCGCGACGGCGGCAAGGAGATCGACAGCCTGGCCGCGGCCTACGCCGACCTCGGCCTGCGCCACCTGCTGGTGACCGACATCCGCCGCGACGGCATGATGGCCGGGCCCAACGTCGAGCTCTACGACTATCTGGTGCAACGCTTCCCGGGCCTGCAGGTGCAGGCGTCGGGCGGCGTGCGCGACCTCGACGACGTCCGCGCCGCGCGCGCCACCGGCTGCGCCGGCGTGGTGCTGGGCAAGGCGCTGCTCGACGGTTCGCTGGACCTGGTCGATTGCCTGCTCGAGGCCGAGGCATGCTGAGCCGTCGCATCATTCCCTGCCTGGACGTGCGCGAGGGCCAGGTGGTCAAGGGCGTGCGGTTCCGCGACCACGTGGTGATGGGCGCGATCGAGGACCTGGCCCTGCGCTACCGCGACGCCGGCGCCGACGAACTGGTGTTCTACGACATCACCGCCAGCCCGGAAGGCCGGGGCGTGGACCTGGGCTGGGTCGAGCGGGTGGCGCTGCGGCTGAACATCCCCTTCTGCGTCGCCGGCGGCATCCGCGACGTGGCCCAGGCGCGCGCGGTGCTGCACGCCGGCGCGGACAAGGTCTCGGTGAACACGCCGGCGCTCGAACGCCCGGCCCTGGTGCGCGAACTGGCCGAGGCCTTCGGCGTGCAGTGCGTCGTGGTCGGCGTGGACAGCCAGCGCGACCCGGACGGCGAGTGGCGCGTGCGCGCCAACACCGGCGATCCGGCGCGCACCCGCGCCCTGGACCGGCGCACGCTCGATTGGGTGCGCGAGGCGCAGGCCCTGGGCGCCGGCGAGATCGTGCTCAATTGCATGGGCTCGGATGGGGTGCGCGCCGGCTACGACCTCGACCAGCTGGCGGCGGTGCGCGCGGTCTGCACGGTACCCCTGGTCGCCTCGGGCGGCGCCGGTGCGGCGGCGCATTTCGCCGAGGCCTTCGAAACGGCCGACGTGGACGCCTGCCTGGCGGCCAGCGTCTTCCATTCCGGCGCGCTGGCCATCCCCGCGCTCAAGCAGGCCCTGCGCGCGCGGGGCATCGAGGTGCGCGATGTCGCCTGAGCAGATCGAAGCCCTGGCCTGGGACAAGCAGGGCGGCCTGCTGCCGGCGATCATCCAGGACGCCGCCAGCCTGCGCGTGCTGATGCTGGGCTACATGGACCGCGTCGCGCTGCGCGAGACCCTGGCCAGCGGCCGCGTCACCTTCTTCAGCCGCAGCCGCCAGCGCCTGTGGACCAAGGGAGAAACCAGCGGCGACGTGCTCGAGCTGGTGTCGCTGCAGGCCGATTGCGACGCCGACACGCTGCTGGTGCAGGCCCGGCCCGCCGGCCCGACCTGCCACCTGGGCCGCAGCAGCTGCTTCCCGGACGCCCCCGGCGACGTGCTCGCCGGGCTCGACGCCCTCATCGCGACCCGCGATCGCGATCGCCCGGCCGGCAGCTATACGACCCGCCTGTTCGAGGCCGGCCCACGCCGGATCGCGCAAAAGGTCGGCGAGGAAGGCGTGGAAACCGCGCTCGCCGCCGTCGCCCAGGACGAAGCCGCCCTGGTGGCGGAAGCCGCGGACCTTGTCTTCCACCTGCTGGTCCTGCTGCGGGCCCGGGGCCGGGGGCTGGCGGACGTGCGCAACGAACTGGCGGCGCGACACGCGGCCCCGGGCTAGGCGCCCCGCCGGGGGTGGCGGCGCGGCCTTGCCGGGGGCGGGCGCGCCACGCCTTGGCAATCCACCGCGGCCTGGTTCCTAATCGCCGGGTCCCGGTCCTTGTCGGTCATCGCCCATGCGCTCCGCCTTCCTCCTGATCCTGGCCTCCGCGCTGGCGCCGCCGCCGGCGCTCGCGCTCCTGCCGCCCTGCAACAGCGGTTACGTCTTCGAGGACCGCGATGGCGACGGGCGATACTCCCGGGCGGATCGGCCGATGGCGGGCGTCTCGGTCTCCGATGGCCGGCGCCTGGTGCAGACCGACGCGCGCGGGGCCTGGTCCCTGCCGGTGGAGGACGGGCGCACCGTGTTCGTGGTCAAGCCGGCGGGCTACGCCTTCCCGCGCGGGACGGACGGATTGCCGGTGTTCTGGCGGCACGTGCAGCATGGCCCCGGCCCGGCGCTGCGCTTCGGCGGGCTGCCGCAGGCATTCCCGACCTGCCGGGATTTCGCGCTGGTGGCCGATCCCCGGCCCGCCGGCGTGCTGGACGTGGTGCTGGTGGCTGATCCGCAACCGCGGGATGCGCGCGAGGCCGGCTACTTCGACCGCGGCATCGTCGGCGCCCTGCTCGAGCGGCACGGCTCCTCGCCGGCGCCGCTGGGCCTGACCCTGGGCGATGTCGCCAGCGACGACCTGGCCGTGTTCCCGGTCATCCAGGCCGCCATGGCACGACTGCAGATGCCCTGGTTGCACCTGGCCGGCAACCACGACCTGGATTTCGACGCGGCCACCGACGAGGACTCGCTGCGCAGTTTCCGCGCCGCCTTCGGCCCCGATACCTTCGCCTGGGAAGAGCACGAGGCCGGCTTCCTGCTGCTCGACGACGTGGTCTACCAGCCCGGCCGGCAGCCGCAGTACATCGGCGGCCTGCGCGGCGAGCAGTTCGAATTCATCGAGGCCTGGCTGGCCACCCAGCCGAGGTCGCGGCCGCTGGTGGTGGCGGCGCATATTCCCTTCTTCGATCCGGTGCCGGGGCGCGAGGCCTTCCGGCGCGCCGACCGCGAGCGCCTGTTCGCCCTGCTGCGGCCGTTCGAGCGCGTGGTGCTGCTGAGCGCGCACGGCCACGTGCACCGCCGGTACCTGCACGGCCCGGAGACCGGCTGGCAGGGCGAGACGCCGCTTCAGGAATTCAACCTCGGCGCCGCCTGCGGTGCCTACTGGAGCGGGGTGGCCGACGCCGCCGGCATTCCCGACGCCACCATGCCCGACGGCACGCCCAAGGGCTGGGCCTGGCTGCGGCTGGCGCCGCCCCAGGCGCCGGTGCTGCGCTGGCGCACGGCCGACCCGGCGCTGGACGTGGGCCTGGCCCTGCATGCGCCGGCGGTGCTGCGCCAGGGGGCGTATCCGGCCTTCGGCGTGTTCGCCAACGTGTACGACGGCCACGCGGGCACGCGCGTGGAATTCCGGGTGGGCGAGGGCGCGTGGCGGCCGATGCAGAAGGTGGCCCGCGCGGATCCGCGGCTGCTGGTCGAGAACGCCCTGGACGACACCGCGGCGGACCTGCGCGGCTTCGATCGCTCGCCCGAGGCCGTGGAGTCCAGCCATCTCTGGCGCGGCACCCTTCCCACCGACCTGGCCACGGGCGAGCACCGCATCGAGGTGCGCGCCTACGGCGACGATGGCCACGAGCACCGCGCGCAGGCCCGCTACCGGCTGGTCGCGCGCGACTGAGCCTCAGCGCGACTTGTGGTTGCCGGCGCCCGGGTCGCGGGCCAGGCCAGCGGTCTTGGCGGGGTGGACGGCCTCGTCGTCCGGTTCGGGCTCGGGATGCGGGTAGGGCAGGGGCGGCCCCGGCGGGGTCGCCGCGCGCCAGGCGGCCAGGGTGGCGCCGATGCGCTCGCCGCGCTGGTGCTGGGGCAGGGACGGCGGCAGGCCGTCCGCCACTTCGCGGGCTTCGATCGCTTCGAGCGCCTGCTCGAAGGCGGCCTCGAAGTCCAGGGTCGCGTTGAGGCCATCGACCAGCCAGGCGCGGCCGAAATAGGTGGCCACCGAGTCGTTGCCGCAGCCGAAGGACGTGCGGTCGCGGCGCGCCGCCGTCAGCACCAGGGTGTCCGGGTCGCGCAACGCGCGCAGGAAGCCGCCCGAGAAGCAGGCCGACAGCACCAGCACGCGGTGGCGGATGCCGGCGTCGTCGAGCGCATCGCGCAGGGCCGCCGGCGCCATCAGCTGCGGCGCGCGCCCGGGCGTGAGCAGCACCAGTTCATGCGCTTCCGTGCCATGGGTGGTGACGTAGAGCAGCAGCAGGTCTTCGGCCGGGTCCATGCGCTGGCCGAGGCCGGCCAGGGCCGCGCGGAGGGTCTCCTCGCTGGCGCGCGGGTAGCGGCGCACGCCATCCGAAGGCGGGTGGTTGGCCAGCACCAGCACGTGCCCGGCGGCATCCAGGCGGGTCGCGGCCAGTCGCTCCAGGTGCAGGACTTCGTTGCGGAACACGCGTTCGCTGCCGTCGCCGGCGACGGCCAGCACGAACAGGTCGGGATGGCCCGGCCGCTGCGGCGCCAGGTTCGCCAGGTCGGCGGCCAGTCGTTCGTCGGCGCGGGCCGCGAGGGCCAGCAGCAGGGCGGGCAGCGCCAGCAGGCGCAGCCGCGCGCGCCGTCGGCCCGCCCGCGGGCTCATTCGGCCCCGGGCTCGATCTGGCTGAAGTCCTCCACGCGCCGGTGGCCGTGGGTGGCCTCGCCGGTGCGCGGCGCCGGATAGTCCTCGCGCCGGTCGAGCAGGACCGTGTCCAGGCCGGCGGCGCGCGCGGCATCGAGTTCCTCGACCACGTCC
>JAYRTA010000040.1:0-9705 GCA_041919875.1 Arenimonas sp. | reverse complement strand
GCCGGCGACGAGGTGTTGCGCGAGTTCGCCCGGCGCCTGCGCAGCTGCGTGCGCGAGGGCGACCTGGTGGCGCGGCTGGGCGGTGACGAGTTCGCGGTGCTGGTGGAAGGCGCCGGGCCGCTGGCCTCGGCCGAAGCCATCGCCGGCAAGTTGCTGCGGGAAATGGCGCGGCCCTTCGCGCTCGCCGGCGGCCCGCGCGAGGTGGCCGCCAGCATCGGCATCGGTTACGCCGCGCAGGGCGCCGGCCCGGAAGCCCTGATGGCCGCCGCCGATCGTGCGCTTTATGCGGCCAAATCCGGCGGCCGGGCCACCTGGCGCGTGATCGAGACCGGGTGATGCCGGCCGCCGGCCGGCCGGGGTTCATGCGCGCGCGGCTTTAATGGCGGCCCGTTTCGTCGCCACCGACCCGATCCGCCATGACCAAGAACAGTATCGCGGGCCTGCTGGCCCTGGCCCTCGCCCCGGCGCTGCACGCCGCCGACTGGACCCCGGAGGCCGAGCTCGGCCTGGTCGCCACCACCGGCAATACCGACACCACCAGCGCGCGCGGCCGCTTCGGCCTCAAGGGCGAGGACGCGCTGTGGACGCACGACTACGGGTTCTCGGCGCTCTGGGCCGAAGATTCGGGACAGACCACGGCCGAGCGCTTCGACCTGGCCGGCAAGCTGGGCCGCAAGTTCGGCGATCGCCAGTACGCCGGCGCCGCCGCGCGCTACGAGGACGATGCGTTTTCCTCCTACGACTACCAGGCGACGCTGGCCTTCAACTACGGCGCGTGGCTGCTGCGCGACGAACGCCGCGTGCTGCAGCTCGAAGGCGGCCCCGGCGTGCGCCAGGCGCGCGACGCGCTGACCGGCGAGGTCGAGCGCGACGGCCTGCTGCGCGGATTCGCCGACTATTCGCACCAGCTCACCGACACCACGCGCTTCTTCAATACGCTGCTGGTGGAAGCCGGCGAGCAGAACACCTTCGCGCAGAACGAGATCGGCCTGGCCGTGAGCATCAACAAGAGCCTGGCCCTGAAGGCGAGCCTGCAGGCGCGGCACAACACCGAGGTGCCCGCGGGCACCGAGCGGACCGACACCCTGACCTCGGTGAACATCGTCTGGTCGCCCCGGAAGGCGGCCGACTGAGGCCGTAGCCGGGCCCTTCCGGCCTCGCGGCGATCGCCTTGGCGGGCGGGGCCGCTGAGAAAAAGTGCTTCCGGATTAGTCATTTGGCCCAATGACTTCCGGCCCATGGCAGGCCTCGAGTGGTGTTGTAGTCTACCAACACACCAACTCACGAGGCCCCGGCCATGAAGACGCTCAACGATTTCTACTCGCTGTTCCCGACCCGCCCGGCGACCCCGGTCGTGCATCGCGGCCCGGCGCTGGCGATCGTTCCGGCCGAGCCGGCGGCGGCCCCGCCCCGCCCGGACCGCTACCGCGAACGCGGCTTCGGCGCCGGTTACGGCCGCAGCAGCGGCTACGCCGACCAGCGCAGCTACGCGGCCGCCAACGAGCACCGCCTCGCCCGCGTCAGCTGAGGGTTCCTGCGCCCGCCGGCGTCGTCCGTCCTCCCCTCCGGACGGCGCCGGCCGGGTTGCCCTGGCCAGCGTCCTCGCCGACCATCCGGACATGTCCCGTGCTCCCGCGTCTGCGCAGGGCGGCTTCCTGCGCCGGCTCGCCTATCCCGCCCATCCCGGCCTGCTGGCCCTGCTCGGCGGCCTGGGCGTGCTGTTGCTGCTGGCCAACCTGCCGGGCCTGCTGGGGCTGGCCTTCCAACTGGCCTACCTGGTGATGACCTACAAGCTGGCGGTCGAGGCGCTGGTGAATACCGCGCACGGCCGCTACCAGCCCCTGGGCGCGGAAGAACTGTTCGCCACCGATGGCGATGCCGTGCGCCAGCTGGTGCTGCAATGGCTGGTGCTGGCGGGCGTGATCGCCACGACGTATTGGCTCGGGCGGGCCGCCGGTGCGTTCGCGCTGCTGGCATCGCTGGCGCTGCTGCCGGCGGCGACCATGCTGCTGGCCGTGGAAGGCCACTTCGCCGCCGCGCTCAATCCGGCCTCCTGGCTGCGGCTGATCGGCCGCATCGGCGGCGATTACCTGGCCCTGGTGCTGCAGTTGTGCCTGCTGGCGGCCGTGGAGGCGGCCCTGGCCTGGCGCCTGGGCACGCTGCCGCACGGGATGGGCAGCCTGCCCATCGGCATCGCCGGCGCCTGGCTGCTGATCGTCGGCTTCCACCTGATGGGCGACCTGCTGCACCGCCATGCCGCGGCGCTGGGCCTGGACACCCGGCCGGCGATCGCCCGCAGCACCTTCGCCACGCCGCTCGAGGACGAGGCCGTGGCTGCCGCCCAGGCGCTGGCCGACCGGGGCGATGCGGGGGCCGCCGCCGAGCGCCTGCGCCTGTTGTTCCGCGGGCGCGACGCCTCGCACGAGGTGCACGAGCGCTACCGTGACTTCCTCGCCCGCGCCGGCGACTGGGATGAACTGCGCCGGCACGACCAGGCCTTCCTGCAGCGCCTGCTGGCCAGCCAGCAGGCGGCGAAGGCGCTGGCCATCGCCGGCGAGGACATCGCGCGCATCCCCGGATTCCGGGTCGACGATGCCGCCACCAGCCTGGCCCTGTCGCGGCTTGCCGCCGCCCGCGGGCAGCCGCGGCTGGTGCTGGCCCTGGGCGAAGACGCGGAATCGCGCTTCGCCGGCGCGCCCGAATGTTTCGAACTGGTGCTGTCCGCGGCGCGCGTGATGGTCGACCGCCAGGGCCAGGCGCGCGAAGCCGCGGCCAGGCTGCGGTCGCTGCTGGCGCAGTCGCCCGGCCACCTCCTGGCGGACGAGGCCCGGGCCCTGGCGCAGCTGGCCGAGCGCGTCTCGACCTGAGACGCGCGCCCGCGTCAGTGCGGCCCGAGGATGCCGCCGGTCGCCTTGAGCAGGCCGATGTAGACCTCGAGCCGGCGCCGGTCGCGGTCTTTTTCGGCCCGGTCGTGGCCATCCACGACCAGGGTCCGGGCGACCCGCCGGCCATCGGTGGGCCACTGCGCCAGGTCGCCGGCCTGGGGCCGGCCGGTATGGGCGAAGGCCGCCCAGCGCGCCAGCATGCGCTCGGACACGCGCACGTCGCTGGCGTCGAAGGGCTCGCGCACGCAGCCGCAATCGGCGCCCGTGCCGAAGACGTAGGCGATTTCGCCGCCGTGCGGCACGCCGGCGCGATCACCGGCGCGGGCAGGGGACCGGAATTCGAAGGCGTAGCGCCAGGTCGGCGCCCGGGCCGACTGCAGCCAGGCGATGCGGCGGGCGAAGGCGGCGAATACCAGGTCGCGCACCACGTAGCGGCCGAGCAGGGCGTCGTCGCGCACCCCCGGATACAGGCCGCGGGCCACGATCCGGGCCAGCCGCAGGCGCTCGAGCAGCACCGCCGGATCCACGCCGAAGGCATCGGCCACCGAGGCCTCGTCGCTGTTGCTGCCGATCACCAGCGGCAGGGGTGCCTGGCGACCGCGCTGGAAGGCCGTGAGGATGGGCCAGGGCAGGGCGGCGTCGCCGACGATGAAGCCCGGCGCCAGCGTCGCGCGGCGGTCGCGGATGCCGGTGAAGGCCTCGGCCGGCAGGGCGCGCAATTGCGCGGCGGTCGCGGCCGCGCCGGGCAGGCCCAGCGCCGCGGCGGCGTGCACGCCGGCCTCGCGCGCCCGCGCCCGCGTGTGGCTGGGAATGCCGTAGGGGCTCTGGGCGATGCCCCGGTGGAAGAGTCCGCGTGCCTGGGGCGAGGCGAACAGGGCCAGCACGCTCTGCGCCCCCGCCGACTCGCCGAACACCGTCACCCGGCCCGGATCGCCGCCGAAGGCCCCGATGTTGGCCTGCACCCAGCGCAGCGCCGCGATCTGGTCGAGCAGGCCGAAATTGAGCGTCGCATCATCGCCCAGCGCCGGATGCGCGAAGAATCCCATCGCGCCGAGGCGGTAGTTGATCGTCACCAGCACCACGTCCCGCCGCACGAAGCCCTGGCCCTGGTAAATCGCCAGGTGGCCGGCGCCGGTGGTCAGGGCGCCGCCGTGGATCCAGACCATCACCGGCCGGAGCGTGGCCGCGGGTGCGGCCGGCGTCCAGACATTCAGGAACAGGCAGTCCTCCGCCATCGGGCCCAGTTCGCCGCCCGCATCCAGGGGCGCCAGGCGCGGCTGCGGGCAGGCGGCGCCCGGGCGGCGGGCATCGCGCCGGCCCGGCCAGGCGGGCGCCGGCCCCGGTGGTTTCCAGCGGGCCTCGCCCACGGGCGGCGCCGCGTAGGGAATGCCCTGGAACACCCGGGCATCCCCCTGCCGCGAACCGGCCAGTTCGCCCTGGGCGATGCGCACCGTTTCCGCGGCCGGCGCCGCCCCCGCGCCCGCGGCGACCCAGCACAGCAGCAGGCTTGCAGGCAGCAGGCGCATCGCGATTCCTCCGGGCAGGCCGCCACTGTAGACCGTCGCCGTCGCCCGCCCGTGAGGAAAGGCCTGCCCGCGGGGGCCGCTCAGCCCGGCAGCACGGGCAGGTCGAACACCAGCACCTCGGCGCCGCGGCCGCCGCCGACGCGGATCCCCGCCTCATCGGCCAGGGCCAGGCCGTCGCCGGCCACCAGGCGCTGGCCATTGACCTCCAGCTCGCCGCGGGCCAGGTGCACGTAACCCAAGCGGCCCGGCGCGAGCGCGAGGGCGGCCTGCTCCTCGCCCTCGAACAGGCCGGCGTACAGCCGCGCGTCCTGCCGGATCGATACCGACCCCTCGGCGCCGTCGGGGCTGGCGACCAGGCGCAGCCGTCCGCGTTTTTCCTCGTCCGGGAACGCCACCTGGGCATAGCCCGGCGCGGCGCCCTGCCGGTCGGGGATGATCCAGATCTGCAGCAGGTGCACCGGGTCGATCGAACTGTGGTTGAACTCCGAGTGCGTGATGCCGCTGCCGGCGCTGAGCCGCTGCACTTCGCCGGGCACGATGCGCGAGTGGTTGCCCATCGAATCGCGGTGCGCCAGGGTGCCGGACAGCACGTAGGTGATGATTTCCATGTCGCGGTGGCCATGGGTGTTGAAACCCCGGCCCGGCGCGACCCGGTCGTCGTTGATCACCCGCAGCGGGCCCCAGTGCACGTGCGCCGGGTCGTGGTAGTCGGCGAACGAGAAGCTGTGCCAGGTGTCGAGCCAGCCGTGGTGGGCATGGCCGCGTTCGGCGGCCGGGCGCAGGCGGATCATCGCGCACCGCCCGCGCGGTCGCGCCCGGCCCACCAGGCATCCACGCTGAAGCGCCCGGCGCCATGCGCGGCGAGCACCAGCAGGCCACCGGCGATGGCGATGTTCTTCATGAAGCCGATCATCTGCATCGGGTCCTGCGGCTGGTAGTGGAACAGCACGCCGCTGAGCAGGGCGAAGGCCGCCAGGCCCAGGGCCGCCCAGCGGGTCAGCAGCCCGGCGGCGATGGCGAGGCCGCCCGCGAGCTCGGCGAGGATCACCAGCGGCAGCAGGGCGCCGGGCACGCCCATGGCGTCCATGTACTGCTGCGTGCCGGCATAGCCGGCGCCGAGCTTGCCGACGCCGGAGACGAGGAAGATGAAGGCCAGGCCGAAGCGGCCGAACAGGGTGCCGAGATGGGTCATGGCGGGCTCCAGGGGTAGGCCGGGGCGGGGCGGGATGCCGGGGCCGGGGCGCGGGGCGAAGTATTGGCTGCTGACGAATTTGCATCAATCAGCAGACTAGACAAGTCTTCGTTGCAAGTATGGAAATATCAACCCGTTTGCGCCCACGCCCGCAGGATCAGCAACACCATGGCGAACTGGCCCGCCAGCACGCTCAGCACCAGGTCCATGCCGACCACGGCCAGGCCGCGCAGCAGGCTCGAAGGCCAGCCCCGGCGATAGACCCGGTGCACGGCCACCGCCGCCCAGGCCCAGAGCGCCACCGCGCCGGCCAGCGTGACCAGGGGCGATGCGATCGGCGCCCAGTCGCGCGGCGCGAAGGCGACGAGCGGGGCGGCCAGCGAGAACAGGGCGAAATCGAAGCAGGTGTAGTGCAGGGCCCACACCATGTGCGCGCCCACGGGTTGGCGGTTGCCCAGGTGCAGCAGGGCGACCCAGAACCCCATCAGCACGACGAACAGGAACTTCATCAGCGCCGTCAGGTCGCCGAGCGTGTCCGGCGTGGCCGGGTCCGAGAACAGGGCCTGCAGCGGCGGCGGCAGGCCCTCGGTCGGCAGGCTGCCCAGATTGGCGCTGGCCTGGAAATACACGTCCCAGGCCAGGAAGAAATAGATGCCCGAGCAGACCAGGTAAAGCCGCACGGGCGGATAGACCGATTGCCAGCGGTAGGACAGCCAGGCGAGCGTCAGGAACCCCGGACGGAACAGGCCGCCGACGCTGCGCCACAGCCGCGAGTCGACCTCGCTCACGTCCTGCCAGGCCTCGCCGGCCAGCCGGCGCAGGCTGAAATCACCCGGCGCCGGCTGTCGCTGGCCGCAGGCGCCGCAATGGCGGGCGCCGGCGGTGTCGGCGCCGCAGCCGGGGCAAGGCGTGTGGATGGCGTCCGCGTGCATGGCCCCTCCCCGGGCGCGTGGCGGGTCGAGTGTAAGCGGGGCGGTCACGTTTTGGCCCGTCGGGGCGTCTGGGGTTTCATCGCGTCGCCGGGAGGTTTCGTCGCCCGGTCGCCACCGATGCGCGCGCCTGCCTTAGCCTAGGCGCGTGTAACCGGGTCCGGCCCCGCCGGCCCGCCACCGACCAATCAAGGGGAGCAGCACATGTCGCAGCTGATTTCTATCTTCATCGAGCCGGGCAAGGCCTTCGAGGACCTCAAGGACAAGCCCACCTGGCTGCTGCCGGCGGCGCTGGTGATCCTGGGGACCATCGTGTTCGCGGTGCTGTACTTCCTGCGGGTGGATCCGGCCTGGTTCGCCAGCCACCAGGAAGCGCAGGTGCTCGCCCAGCGGCCGGAGATGACCGCCAAGGACATCGAGGCCATGCGCGCCTTCATGCCCGGCGCGCGCACGCTCGCCTACATCACCCCGCTGATCGCCGGCATCACGATGGTCGTGGTGTACATGATCATGGCGCTGTACTACCTGCTGGCCGGCAAGGTCACCGGCCACGCCGTCGGCTTCAAGCGCGGCCTGGCGCTGACCGCCTGGTCTGGCCTGCCGATGCTGGCGGGCGTGGTGGCCGGGCTGGTGTCGATGTACACCAGCTCAACCCAGGTGGCGTTCGAGTCCCTGCAGGTCTTCAACATCGATCCGCTGTTCGTGCAGCTGCAGCCGGGCGATGATTGGTTCACCCTGGCGCGCTCGGCCAGCCTGCTCAACCTCTGGGTCTGGTTCCTCGCCGCGCTCGGATGGAAGACCTGGTTCCGCACCGGCTGGGGCCAGGCGATCGTCGTCGCGGTCCTGCCCTCGGTCGTCATCTACGGCGTGATGGCCATCTTCGCCCTCGTCTGACCCAAGGAATCCCGATCCATGACCCGCAAGCGCAAGCTGATCGCCCTGGCCGGCCTGGTGGCCCTGGTGCTGGTGCCCGTCCTGATCAAGGCCGGGCGCGGCGAGGCCCGCACCGAGGTGGACGTGGCGGTGGTGGCCGAACAGGCCATCCGTCCGACCATCCTCGCCTCGGGCACGCTGGCCTACCTCACCGAGGTCAACCTCACCGCCGAAGTCGTGGCCAAGGTGAGCGAGGTGCTGGTCAAGGAAGGCGACCAGGTCGAGGCCGGCCAGCTGCTGCTGCGCCTGGACCCGGAGACCTACCGCAACGCCATCCAGCGCGAGGAGGCCAGCCGCCGCCAGAGCCTGATCAGCATCGAACGCCAGCGGCTCAACCTCGCCCTGGCCGGCAAGAAGCTCGAGCGCGGCGCCAGCCTGCTCGAGCGCCGCATGATCGGCCAGAGCGACTACGACGACCTCAGGAACGCCCATGACCTGGCGCGCGTGGAGCTCCAGAGCAGCGAGGAAGCACTGCGCCGCGCCGACGCCATCCTGGGCGAGGCCCGCGAACAGCTGGCCAAGACCGACATCCGGGCGCCGATCGCCGGCACCATCGTCAGCCTGCCGATCAAGGTCGGCGAAACCGCGATCCCGTCCACCAATGCGCTGGCCGGCGCGATCCTGATGAAGATCGCCGACACCTCGGCGATCGAGGCCAAGCTCAAGGTGGACGAGGCCGACATCGCCCGCGTGGCCGTGGGCCAGTCGGTGGACGTGTACGCCACGGCCTTCCCGGACACCGCGATCCCGGGCAAGGTGCAGCGCATCGCGCTGGCCCCCACGCTCGAGAACCAGGCCCGCACCTACGAGGTGGTGGTGATGGTCACCCCGCCCGGTGATGTCGCCCTGCGCTCGGGCATGAGCGCGCGCGCCGACATCTTCCTGGGCGACGGCAGCGAGCGCCTGGCCGTGCCGGTCGAGGCCGTGGGCACCGAGGAAGTGGACGATGGCAAGGTCGAGCGCTACGTCTGGCTCAACCGCGGCGAGCGCGCCGAGCGCGTGGTCGTGCAGGTCGGGCTGTCGGACGACCGCTGGGAGGAAATCACCGGGGGCCTGAAGGCCGGCGACCGCGTGGTCACCGGGCCGGGCCGCGCCCTGCGCCTGCTCAAGCCCGGCGAGGCCCTGCGCGAGCGCCCGGCCGACGCCGGCAAGGACGGCGCCGGCGCGGGCACCGCGGCCGCGACCCCCGACGAGGGCGGGGAAGCGGCGGAGGCGCCCGCGGAATGATCCGCCTGGCCGGCATCACCAAGCACTACCGGATGGGCGACGAGGAGGTGCGCGCGCTCGATGGCGTGGACCTGCACATCGGGCGCAACGAGTACGTCGCGCTGATCGGCCCCTCGGGCTCGGGCAAGTCCACGCTGATGAACCTCATCGGCTGCCTGGATTCGCCCACCTCCGGCAGCTACGTGCTCAACGGCCGCGACGTCTCGGACATGAGCGACGTCGAGCTGGCGAAGGTGCGCAACGAGGAAATCGGCTTCGTCTTCCAGAGCTTCCACCTGCTGCCGCGCATGACGGTGCTCGACAACGTCTGCCAGCCGCTGGTCTACCGCGGCCTGCCGCGGGCCGAGCGCCAGAAGCGCGCCACCGCCGCGCTCGAGCAGGTCGGCCTGGGCAACCGCCTGGGCCACCGCCCAAACCAGCTCTCCGGCGGCCAGCGCCAGCGCGTGGCCGTGGCCCGCGCCCTGGTCGGCCGGCCATCGATCCTGCTGGCCGACGAACCCACCGGCAACCTCGATTCGCGCACCTCCGCCGAGATCATGGCCCTGTTCGACGCGCTGCACGCCGAGGGCCAGACCGTGGTGGTGGTGACGCACGAACCCGACATCGCCGCCCACTGCCGCCGCACCGTGCGCATCAGCGACGGCCGCATCGCCGAAGACCGCCCGAACCCGCCCCGCGAGGCAGCCGCATGACCGCCTACCTCGAAGCCTTCCGCGCCGCGCTCACCAGCCTGATGGCGCACCGGATGCGCAGCTTCCTCACCACCCTGGGCATCCTGATCGGCACCGCCTCGGTGATCGCCGTGGTGTCGCTGATCCAGGGCTTCTCCGCCTTCGTCTCGGCGCAGTTCGCCGACATCGGCGGCAGCACCCTGAGCCTGCAGGCCTATACGCCCTTCAGCGAGGCGGTGCTGGGCCGCGAGAACTTCCTCACCTTCGACGACGTGGACACGCTGCGGCACCGGGTGCCGGGCGTGGACAAGGTGGTGCCGACGATGGGCGTGCCGGTGCTGG
>JAYRTA010000039.1:0-9754 GCA_041919875.1 Arenimonas sp. | reverse complement strand
GCAGCAAGGCCGCCAGGACGTCCAGGGTCCGAAGGCGATCTTCTACTTCCAGGCCTTCGACGAACCTTGGAAGCAGGGCGACGACGGCTGGGGCCTCTTCAACACCCGGCGCGAGGCGCGCTACGTCGTGCAGTCGGCCGGCACCTGCGGCGTCAGCTGGACCTGCGAGGCCGGCAGCTACACGGCAGCCGATGCGGTGAAGTGGCAGTTGCCGGCGCAGAGCCCCGCCATCACCGCCGCGCGCTACACGCTGTTCGCCGACACCTCGGTGGCCGGCGAGGTGCGCGCCAGCGGCCTGCGCTGGGACCCCTTCGCATCGACCAGCTACCGCGAGGCCACCGGCGTCAACTCGATGGACGGCGGCGTCCACTTCGAGATCACGCCGAACCCGGTGGACTACGGCTGGGGCTTGTTCCACTACTCGGCCAGCGGCACGCTGGAGAACCTCTCCAACTTCAGTGCCGGGCGCCTCAACTTCCAGGTCCGCAGCGACGGCTACCCGGGCAAGATCGAAGTGGGCATCAGCACCGACACCGAGGACCGCGACATCCAGGAGGCCTTCCTGCAAATCGCGCCCGGTGAATTCGGCTACTGCAACAACAACGGCTGGTGCGAGGTCTCGATCCCGGTGTCGGCCTTCCTGGCCGTCAATCCGAAGCTGGACCTGCGCTACGTGAATTTCCGCTTCATCGTCGCCGACCGCTTCAGCTTCACCGGCAAGCCGCTGAACCTCACCGGCCTGCCGCCGCTGCGCATCGACGGACTGCATTGGGCGCGCTGATGTCGCCACCGGCCGCGCCTCTGCCCTGGGTGCTCAGTGCGCGCGACGCCCGCCACGGGCAGGAACTGCGGCTGAGCCCGCAGGCGCCGCTGCGGGCCGACCCGGACCCGGCTGCGCACGCGCGCGCACCCGCCCGGCTCTGGGTCGACCGCTCACGCCGCTTCCAGGCCCTGGAGGGCTTCGGCGGCGCCTTCACCGAGGCTGCGGCGAGCACCTGGCTGAAGCTCTCGTCAGGGCAGCGCGAGGCCCTGCTGCGTGCTTACTTCGACCCCGCCCAGGGTCACGGCTACAGCCTGTGCCGCGTGCACATGAACAGCTGCGACTTCGCGCTGGGCAACTACGCGCATGTCGAACAGCACGACGATCACGCGCTCGAGAGCTTCAGCATCGAGCGCGACCGCCAGGCGCTGCTGCCGATGATCCAGGCCGCCCGGCGCATGGCGCAGGACGGCGGCCGCGAACTCAAGCTGCTGGCCTCGCCCTGGAGCGCGCCGGCCTGGATGAAGGACAGCGGCCGCATGAACGACGGCGGACGCCTCAGGCCCGACTGCCGCGCCGCCTGGGCGCAGTGCTTCGTGCGCTTCATCCAGGCCTACGCGGCCGAGGGCGTGCCGATCTGGGGCGTCTCGGTGCAGAACGAGCCCGAGGCGCGCCAGCGCTGGGACTCCTGTCTCTACAGCGCCGAGGAAGAACGCGATTTCGTGCGCGATCACCTCGGCCCGGCGCTGCACGCGGCCGGGCTCGCTGAGGTGCGCATCGTCGTGTGGGACCACAACCGCGACGCCATGGTCGAGCGCGCCAGCGTCATCTACGGCGACCCCGAGGCGGCGCGCTACATCTGGGGCACCGGCTTCCACTGGTACGTCGAAGACCATTTCGAGCATGTGCAGCTGGTGCACGACGCCTGGCCCGACAAGCAGCTGCTGTTCACCGAGGGCTGCCAGGAAGGCGGCCCGCACTGGGGCCGCTGGGAGCTGGCCGAGCGCTACGCGCGCTCGCTGCTCAACGACCTGAACCGCTGGACGGTCGGCTGGATCGACTGGAACCTGCTGCTCGACGAGCAGGGCGGACCCAATCACGTGGGCAATTTCTGCAGCGCTCCGATGCTGGCCGTGCCGGCCGAGGACGGCCTGCACGCGCAGAGTTCGTACGCCGCCCTGGGTCACTTCGCCCGCTTCATCGCGCCGGGCGCGCAGCGCGTGCTGTGCGCCGCCACCCGCGAGGCGCTGGAATGCACGGCCTTTGTGAACCCCGACGGAGGTCTCGCCGTGGTCGTGCTCAACCGCAGCGAGCACGACCTCGCCTTCTCGCTGAGCCTCGACGGCACCGGCTACGCGGCGGACCTGCCGGCCCACGCCATCGCCACCTACCTGCGCGCGCCGGACTGAGCACCACCGACCCCGAACGCCGCAGCGGGCCCCACGCTGCCACTGCAACCCAACAAGAAAACCATGCCCGCTACGCCCGCCCCCCGTCACAAGGTTCCGTTCCGCCACAAGGTCGCGTTCGGCCTGGGCATGCTGGCCAACCAGATGTTCCCGGCCGCGCTGGGCATCTTCATGGTCGTGCTGGTGCAGGACCTCGGCTTCCCGGCCTGGATGTGGGGCATCCTGTTCTTTCTGCCGCGCGTGTTCGATTCGGTGACCGACCCGATCATGGGTTTCATCTCCGACAACACACGCTCGCGCTGGGGCCGGCGCGCGCACTATGTATTCATCGGCGCCGTGGTGATGGGGATTTCCTTCGTGGCCATGTGGCAGCTCGATCGCGCCGACGGCATCGCCTACAACTTCGGCTACTTTCTGGCCTGGAGCCTGGTCTTTTACACCGGGCTCACCTTGTTCAGCATTCCCTACGTGGCCATGGGCTACGAGATGAGCGACGACTTCCACGAGCGCACCAGCATCATGGCCGTGGCGCAGTGGATCGGCCAATGGGCCTGGGTGATCGCGCCCTGGTTCTGGGTCGTCATGTACGACAAGAGCCTGTTCGAGAACGCCGACACCGCCACGCGCACCTTGTCGGTCTGGGTCGGTGCGGTCTGCATGCTGCTGGCGATGGTGCCAGCGCTCTTTCTGCCGCGCCGCGCAAGCACCGACGACACGCAGCTCGTGCCCCTGACCTGGGCCAACTTTGGCGGCGGCATGCGCGAGATCCTGAACGGCTTCAAGGAGGCCTTCGGCTCCGCGCCCTTTCGCAAGCTGTGCTTCTCCACCTTCCTGATCTTCAACGCCTTCAACACGGTGGCGGCGTTCTCGTTCTTCATCGTCGTCTACCACCTGTTCAACGGGGACACCGGCGCGGCCTGGATCTGGCCCACCTTGTTCGGCAGCGTGGGCGCGCTGATCACCACCTTTGCCGTCATCCCCACCGTGGCGTGGATGTCGAGCAAGATGGGCAAGAAGAACGCCTTCATGCTCTCGCAGGGCATTTCCATCCTGGGCTACATCCTGCTCTGGTTCACCATGGTGCCCGGCAAGCCCTGGATGTTCATGTTCGCCCTGCCCTTCTTCAGCTTCGGCATCGGCGGTCTGTTCACGCTGATGATGTCGATGACGGCCGACGTCTGCGACCTCGACGAGCTGGCCACCGGCAAGCGCCGCGAAGGCATCTTCGGCGCCATCTACTGGTGGATGGTGAAGTTCGGCTTTGCCATCGCCGGCCTGCTCAGTGGCGCCATCATGAGCTTTGTCGCCTTCACCCCCGGCGCGGCCAGCCAGCCCGCTGGCGCGGTGGACGGTCTGCGCCTTTTCTACAGCGGCGTTCCCATCTTCGGCACCCTGCTGGCGATGTGGATCATGCGCAATTACGACCTGGACGAAAGACGCGCGCTCGAGGTGCATGCCGAACTGGAGCGTCGCAAGCAGCGTCAGGCCCCGGTCAGCGGGTCGGGTGGGCGCCCCTGGCTGGCCGAGCACGGCCTGCTGCTGCCCGGTGCCGAGGCCTCGCCCCTGGCGGGTCAATCCGCCGACGCGATCCGCCGGCTCTACAGCGAGCAGCTGCAGCGCGGCCTCTACGGCCTGTGCTTCAGCGCCTACGCCAAGGGTCAGGCGGCCGGTGACCGGCTCTCGACGCCGCAGATCGCACGGCGCGTGGACTTGATTGCACCGCACACGCGCTGGCTGCGCTCGTTCGCCTGCACCGAGGGGCATGAGCAGATCCCGCGCCTGGCCAAGGCCCGCGAGTTGAAGACCCTGGTCGGAGCCTGGATCAGCGCGGACCAGGAGCGCAACGAACGCGAGATCACGGCCCTGATTGCGCTGGCGCAGGAAGGGGTGGTGAACGTGGCCGTGGTCGGCAACGAGGTGCTGCTGCGCGGCGAACTGCAGGAGGCTGAACTGCTGGAGTACCTGCGCCGGGTGCGCGCCGCCGTGCCACCCGAGGTGCCGGTGGGCTGCGTCGACGCCTACTACCAGTTCCTCGAGCGGCCGGCGCTGGTGGCCGCCTGCGACCTGCTGCTGCCCAACTGCTACCCGTTCTGGGAGGGGGCCGACATCGGCCTGGCCGCGCAATACCTGCGGCGCATGCACGGCCTGGTGAAGGCGGCCGGCGGCGACAAGCCCGTCATCCTCGCCGAGACCGGCTGGCCCAGCGGCGGGCAGGCCGTGGGCCAGGCCCAACCCTCCCCCGACAACGCGATGCGCTACTTCGTCGACGTGCAGCAATGGGGCCGCAGCGAGGGCGTGAAGCTCTTCTACTTCTCGTCCTTCGACGAACCCTGGAAACTTACCCAGGAAGGCGAGGTGGGCACGCGCTGGGGCCTGTGGGACAAGGATGAGCAACCCAAGTACGGTGTTTGAACGCGAGGGCACTCGCAAGGAGTCACCATGACCCCGCAACCGCGGACCTCCCGCCTGGCGCGCGACGCCATGGCCTTCGTACTCGCCGGTGGCCGTGGCAGCCGCCTGATGGAGCTCACCGACCGGCGCGCCAAGCCGGCCGTGTTCTTCGGCGGCAAGACGCGCATCATCGATTTCGCGCTCAGCAACGCGCTGAATTCGGGCATCCGGCGCATCGGCGTGGCCACCCAGTACAAGGCGCACAGCCTGATCCGCCACCTTGCGCGCGGCTGGGGCTTCCTGCGCACCGAGCGCAACGAGAGCTTCGACATCCTGCCGGCCAGCCAGCGCGTCAGCGAGGACCTCTGGTACCGCGGCACGGCCGACGCGGTGTTCCAGAACATCGACATCATCGAGAGCTACTCACCGCGCTACGTGGTGGTGCTGGCCGGCGACCACATCTACAAGATGGACTACGAGGTGATGCTGCAGCAGCATGTGGCCAGCGGCGCCGACGTGACGCTGGGCGTGCTCGAGGTACCTCGCATGGAGGCCACCGGCTTCGGCGTCATGCACGTCGACGAGCACGACACCATCCAGAGCTTCGTCGAGAAACCCGCCGACCCGCCGGCGGTACCCGGCCACCCGGACCTGGCGCTGGCCTCGATGGGCATCTACGTCTTCGACACCCGCTACCTGGTCGAGTTGCTCAAGGCCGACGCCGCCGACCCACACTCGGAGCACGACTTCGGCAAGAACCTGGTGCCCTATGTGGTGAAGCACGGCAAGGCCGTGGCGCACCGCTTCAGCGCGTCTTGCGTGCGTGCGGCGCTGGAGGCCGAGGCCTACTGGCGCGACGTCGGCACCATCGACGCCTACTGGGAGTCGAACATCGACCTCACCGCCGTCACCCCCGCGCTCGACCTCTACGACACCGATTGGCCGATCTGGACCTATGCCGAGCTGACCGCGCCGGCCAAGTTCGTGCACGACGAGCCGGACCGCCGCGGCAACGCCGTGGCCTCCCTGGTGTCGGGGGGCTGCATCGTCTCGGGCACCGAGCTGCGCCACTCGCTGCTGTTCACCGGGGTGCGCACGCATTCCTACGCCCACATCGACGAGGCGGTGATCCTGCCGCATGCCGACATCGGCCGCCGCGCGCGGCTGAGCCGCGTGGTCATCGATCGGGGGGTGCACATCCCGGCCGGCCTGGTGGTCGGCGAGGACCCCGAACTCGACGCCCGGCGCTTCCGACGCACCGAACGCGGCATCTGCCTGATCACCCAGCCGATGATTGACGCCCTGTAGACCTCTGCACCGTTCCGCCATGCCGACCCGCGCGCCGCGCCCGAAGAAGCTGCCGCCCCCGCCCCCTCCCCCGCCATCGGCCCCTTGGCCCGACCCGTTGCCGGTGCTGAGCGTGGCCTCCGAGATGTACCCGCTGCTCAAGACCGGTGGCCTGGGCGACGTGGTCGGCGCGCTGCCGGCCGCGCTGGCGCCCCATGGGGTGGCCGTGCGCACCCTGCTGCCCGGCCATCCGGACGTGCTGGCCGGCCTGCAAGACGCTCAGGAGCGGGCCCAGTGGCCCCATTGGTTCGGCGGCGCAGCGCGCCTGCTGCAAGGCCGGCACGGCGCGCTGGAGCTGCTGGTGCTGGACGCCCCTCACCTCTACCAGCGCCCCGGCAACCCCTACCTCGGCGCCGACGGCCGCGACTGGCCCGACAACGCGGTGCGCTATGCCGCCCTGTCGCACGCCGCCGCCCGCGTGGCCTGGGGCGAGCTTGCCGGAGTGACACCCTGCCTGGTGCATGTGCACGACTGGCAGAGCGCCCTGGTGCCGGCCTACCTGCATTACCTGGGCCGCGGCAAGCGCCGCTGCCCCAGCGTGCTGACCCTGCACAACCTGGCCTTTCAGGGCCAGTTCAAGGCCAGCGTCTGGCATCGCCTGGGGCTGCCGGCCGAGGCCTTCGCGATGCAGGGCTTGGAGTACCACGGCGACGTCGGCTATCTGAAGGCCGGCATCCACTTCGCCGACGCCATCACCGCCGTCAGTCCGACCTACGCACGCGAGATCCGCACGCTGGCCGGCGGCATGGGCCTGGACGCCATGCTGCGCTGGCGCGGCGACGCGCTCAGCGGCATCGTCAACGGCATCGACACCGAGGTCTGGAACCCCGCCACCGATCCGCACCTGGTGCAGCGCTACGACGCCGACGCGCTGGAGCGCCGCGCCGCCAACCGCCTCGACGTCGAGGCGCGCTTCGGCCTGCCGAACTCCGACGCCCCCCTGCTGTGCATGGTGAGCCGGCTGACGACGCAAAAGGGCATCGACCTGGTGAGCGCGACGCTCGACGCCATCGTCGCCAGCGGTGCCCGACTGGTGGTGCTGGGCGGCGGCGACGCCGCCATCGAGCAGGCCCTTCAGGCCGCCGCGCAGCGCCACCCGCAGCAGGTGGCCGTGCAGCTGGGCTACGACGAGAACCTGGCGCACCGCCTGCAGGGCGGCTGCGACGCCATCCTGGTGCCAAGCCGCTTCGAACCCTGCGGCCTGACCCAGCTCTACGGCCTGCGCTACGGCTGTGTGCCCGTGGTGGCGCGCGTCGGCGGTCTGGCCGACACCGTGATCGACGCCAACGACGCGGCGCTGAAGGCCGGCGTGGCCACCGGCGTGCAGTTCTCCGACATCAGCGCCGAGGGCGTTCTGGAGGCCGTGCAGCGCACCGTGGCGCTGCACCGGCGCCCCGCGACATGGCGTGCCATGCAGCAGGCCGGCATGCGCGCCGACGTCAGCTGGCACAGTTCGGCCGCCGCCTACGCGGCGCTCTACCGCAGCCTGTTGTCGCCCCCGCACCCCGCATGAAACTCAGCCTCCCCACCACCCCCATCGCCGGCATGAAGCCCGGCACCAGCGGCCTGCGCAAGAAGGTCGCCGAGTTCGCCGCCGGCCCCTACCTGGCCAACTTCGTGCAGTCGGTGTTCGACGCCGTGCGGCCGGCCGCGGGCTTTGCCGGCCAGACCCTGGTGGTGGGCGGCGACGGCCGCCACTTCAACCGCGAGGCCATCCAGACCGTCATCCGCATGGCCTCGGCCAACGGCTTTGCGCGCCTGCTGGTGGGCCAGCACGGCATCCTCTCGACCCCGGCGGCCAGTTGCGTGATCCGCGCCCACGGCGCGTTCGGCGGTCTGATCCTGTCGGCCAGCCACAACCCGGGCGGACCGGACGGCGACTTCGGCATCAAGTTCAACGCCGCCAACGGCGGTCCGGCGCCCGAGAAGGTCACGGACGCCATCTACGCCTGCACGCAGGCCGTCCACACCCTGCACAGCACCGACACGCCGGACGTCGATCTCGACCGCCTCGGCGTGACGCCGGTGGAAGGCTGCGCGGTGGAAGTCATCGACCCGGTGGCCGACTACCTGGCGCTGATGCGCAAGCTGTTCGATTTCGATGCCCTGCGCGCGCTGTTCGCCGGTGGCTTCCGCCTCGCCTTCGACGCCATGCACGCGGTGACCGGCCCCTACGCTCAGGCGATCTTCGAGCGCGAACTGGGCGCGCCGGCCGGCACGGTGCGCAACGGCACGCCGCGGCCCGACTTCGGCGGCCAGCACCCCGACCCCAATCTGGTGCATGCCAAGGCCCTGCACGAACTGATGATGGGGCGCGACCCCAACGAGGCGGCGCCCGACCTCGGCGCGGCTTCGGACGGCGACGGCGACCGCAACCTCATCATCGGCCGTGGCCTGTTCGTCTCGCCTTCCGACTCGCTGGCGCTGCTGGCGGCCAACGCCCACCTGGCACCCGCCTACCGCCAGGGTCTGGCCGGGGTGGCGCGCTCCATGCCCACCAGCGCCGCCGTCGACCGCGTCGCCGCGCAACTCGGCATCCCTTGCTACGAAACTCCCACCGGCTGGAAGTTCTTCGGCAACCTGCTCGATGCCGGGCGCATCACCTTGTGCGGTGAAGAGAGCGCCGGCACCGGCTCCGACCATGTGCGCGAGAAGGACGGCGTGTGGGCCGTGCTGCTGTGGCTGTCCATCCTGGCCGCGCGCGGCCAGAGCGTGGCGCAGATCGTGCACGCGCACTGGGCGCAGTACGGGCGCAACTACTACACGCGGCACGACTACGAGGAGATCGAGGCCGACCGCGCGCAGGCGCTGATGCGGGGCCTGGGCGAGCGACTGCCTCCCCTGTTGGGCCACACCTTGGCGGGGCGGCGGGTCAGCCTGGTGGACGACTTCGCCTACACGGACCCGGTGGACGGCAGCGTGTCGCGCCACCAGGGCCTGCGCCTGGGCTTCGACGACGGCTCGCGCATCGTGTTGCGACTCTCGGGCACCGGCACCGCCGGCGCCACCCTGCGCGTCTACATCGAGCGCTACGAGGCCGACCCGACCCGGCTGCTGCTCGACCCGCAGCAGGCGTTGGCCGACCTGATCGCCTTGATCGGCGAACTGGCGCAGATCCGCGAACAGACCGGGCGCCTGGCACCCGACGTCATCACCTGAAGCCGGGTGTTGCCGAGGAGGCGAGTCCACGGCGCGGCCGCATTAGGGTGAACGCTGACTGGCGCCGCGCCATCGCCCTGGCGTATAGTCCATGAAAGCGCTTTCATCGAACCTCTGAAACGCTTGCCCGGTCCTCGCACGCCGGGCATTGAGCGGCCGCGCCATGCCCACCATGGCGCGGCCCACCCCGAGCGGTACCTCAGCGGAACCAGCCCTGATGACGAAGCCTTCCACGACCCAGCGCAACGCCCCTTCTGCATCGCCCGGCGCCGCAGCGCTGCGCGCCCATCGCGCCAGCCCCAACGGCCCGAGCGCAGCAGCCAACAGCCCTGGCTCAGCGGGCCCGGCCGATGCGGCTCGCGGTGAATTCGTCATCGAGGGCAGCGAGACCTGGTATCGCATCGAGGCCTGCGAAACCCTGCCCCCCTTCTTCATGAGCCTGGCCGGCGACAGCGACCTCTGGGCCTTCGTGTCGACCGCCGGCTCCCTGGCCGCCGGGCGCCGCGATGAGGACGGCGCCTTCCTGCCCTACGAGACCGTCGACAAGATCCACACCCGCTGGCAGCACACCGGGCCGCGTACCTGGATCCTCATCTATCGCGCGGGCGGCGTCGAACTGTGGGAGCCGTTTGCGCAGACCGCCGCAAGCAGCACGGCGCGGCGCTCGGTGTGGAAGAACCTCTCGGGC
>JAYRTA010000038.1:0-9770 GCA_041919875.1 Arenimonas sp. | reverse complement strand
GGCCGGGGCACCCCGCACCGACAAGCTCGGGGCCGACGACTACCTCCGCATCGAGGCGGTCCGCAAGGAATTCGACGGCTTCGTGGCCGTGGACGACGTCAGCCTGAACATCCGGCGCGGCGAGATCTTCGCCCTGCTGGGCGCCTCGGGCTGCGGCAAGTCCACCCTGCTGCGCTGCCTCGCCGGGTTCGAGAAGCCGACCAAGGGCCGGATCGTGGTGGATGGTCAGGACGTGACCGCGCTGCCGCCCTACGAGCGGCCGGTGAACATGATGTTCCAGTCCTACGCGCTGTTCCCGCACATGAGCGTGGAGCAGAACGTCGCCTTCGGCCTCCGGCAGGACGGCATGGCCAAGGAGGCGATCAAGCGCAAGGTCGAGGAAATGCTGGCGCTGGTGCAGATGGGCAAGTACGCCCGCCGCAAGCCGCACCAGCTCAGCGGCGGCCAGCAGCAGCGCGTGGCGCTGGCGCGCTCGCTGGCCAAGGGGCCCAAGCTGCTGCTGCTCGACGAGCCGATGGGCGCGCTGGACAAGAAGCTGCGCTCGCAGATGCAGCTGGAGCTGGTGAACATCATCGAACGCCTGGGCGTCACCTGCGTCATGGTCACCCACGACCAGGAAGAGGCGATGACGATGGCCCACCGCATCGCCATCATGGATTCGGGCTGGATCCGCCAGGTCGGCACGCCCGACGAGATCTACGAACAGCCCAGTTGCCGCTTCACCGCCGAGTTCATCGGCTCGGTGAACCTGATCGAGGGCAAGATCAAGGACGACGAGAAGGACTTCATCACCATCGCCTCGCCGGCGCTCGAGCACCTGTGCTACGTCGGCCACGGCGTCACCGGCTTCGAGGGCCAGGACGTGGCGCTGGCGCTGCGGCCGGAGAAGATCCACGTCTCCAAGGACGAGCCGTCGCAGCCGCACAACAAGGCCCGCGGCAGCATCGAGGACATCGCCTACTTCGGCAGCCACTCGGTCTTCCACGTCCGCCTGCCGGGCGGCCCGAAGCTGATGGCCAACATGATCAACAGCCGGCGCTGGGCCAGCGAACAGTTCACCTGGAACGACGCGGTCTGGCTGAGCTGGGACGACCAGGCCGGCGTGGTGCTGACCTCATGAAGCGCCTGGCCGCCTCGATCCGCAAGCGGCTGCCGGGCCCGCGCTGGCTGGTGATCGCGGTGCCCTACCTGTGGATGCTGCTGTTCTTCGCCATCCCGTTCGCGATCGCGCTGAAGATCAGCTTCTCCAGCGCCGCCATCGCCATGCCGCCCTACACCGACCTGCTGGCCTGGGAAAAGGACGTGCTGGAGGTCCGGCTCAACCTGGCCAACTACCTGTTCCTGGTGCGCGACAACCTGTACGTCAGCGCCTACCTGAGCTCGCTCAAGATCGCCGCGGTGTCGACCGCCCTGTGCCTGCTGGTGGGCTATCCGATCGCCTACGGGATCGCGCGGATGAACCCGGCCACCCGGAACGTGGCCCTGATGCTGGTGATCCTGCCGTCCTGGACCTCGTTCCTGATCCGCATCTACGCCTGGGTGGGCATCCTCAAGAACAACGGCCTGATCAACAACCTGCTGATGGGCCTGGGCATAATCGACCAGCCCCTGGCCATCCTGCATACGCCGGTGGCGGTGTACATCGGCATCGTCTACGCCTACCTGCCGTTCATGGTGCTGCCGCTTTACGCCAACCTGGTCAAGCACGACCACCGCCTGATCGAGGCCGCCAACGACCTGGGCGCGCCGCCCTGGAAGGCCTTCTTCAACATCACCCTGCCGCTGTCGAAGGCGGGCATCATCGCCGGCTCGATGCTGGTGCTGATCCCCGTGGTGGGCGAATTCGTGATCCCGGAGATGCTCGGCGGCGCCGACACCCTGATGATCGGCCGGGTGCTCTGGGGCGAGTTCTTCAACAACCGTGACTGGCCGGTGGCCTCGGCGGTGGCGATCGTCATGCTGGCCTTGCTGGTGGTGCCGATCACCATCTTCCACCGCTACCAGTCGCGCGAGATGGAGTCGAAGCTGTCATGAGCGCCGCAAGGATCTCCGGTTTCACCAAGACCATGCTGGCGCTGGGCTTTTTCTTCCTTTATGCGCCGATCCTCAGCCTGATCGTCTACTCCTTCAACGAATCGCGCCTGGTCACGGTGTGGTCGGGCTTTTCGGTGAAGTGGTACGGCGAACTGTTCCGCGACGCCCAGCTAATGTCGGCGGCCTGGGTCAGCCTGCAGGTGGCCTTCTGGACCGCCTGCGCGGCGGTGGTGCTGGGCACGCTGGCGGCGATGGTGATGACGCGCATGCGCCATTTCCCCGGCAAGACCGTGTTCGGCGGCCTGATCACGGCGCCGCTGGTGATGCCCGAGGTGATCACCGGCCTGTCCATCCTGCTGCTGTTCGTGTCGATCGGGCCGGTGATCGGCATCGGCGAGCAACGCGGCATGCTGACCATCTGGATCGCCCACGTCACGTTCTGCATGGCCTTCGTGACGGTGGTGATCAGCTCGCGCCTGGCCGAGCTCGACCGTTCGCTGGAGGAAGCGGCGATGGACCTGGGTGCGAACCGGGTGAAGGTGTTCTTCGTCATCACGCTGCCGATCATCGCCCCGGCCCTGGTGTCGGGCTGGCTGCTGGCCTTCACCCTGAGCCTGGACGACCTGGTGATCGCCAGCTTCGTGTCCGGCCCCAGTTCCACCACGCTGCCGATGAAGGTCTTCAGTTCGGTGCGCCTGGGCGTGAGCCCGAAGATCAATGCCCTGGCCAGCCTGATGATCCTGGTGGTGTCGCTGGCCGCGCTGATCGGCTGGTGGGTGATGACGCGCGAGGAAAAGCGCCGCCAGCGCGACATCCAGCTGGCCCTGAAGGAGGGGTGAGATGCCCGTGGTGAACCGCGAGCCCTGGAGCGGGGCCGAGTACCGCTATCCGATGATGGACGACCAGGCGGTGGAGGCCGTGTTGGCGGCGGCCGCGGCCGCCTTCCCGGCCTGGGCGGCGAGGGGCATCGAGGCGCGCGGCGAGCGCCTGCGCGCCGTCGCCGGCGTGCTGCGTGCGCGCAAGGACGAACTGGCCGGTCTGATCACCCGCGAGATGGGCAAGCTGCGCCGCGAAGCGGTGGCGGAAGTCGAGAAGTGTGCCGGTGCCTGCGAGTACTACGCCGGGCATGCCGCCGGTTACCTGGGCGACGAAGCGATCGGCACCGAGGCCCGGCGCAGCCTCGTGGCCTACGAGCCGATCGGCGCGGTGCTGGCGATCATGCCCTGGAACTTCCCGTTCTGGCAGGTGTTCCGCTTCCTGGCGCCGGCGTTGATGACCGGCAACGTCGCCTTGCTCAAGCACGCCACCAACGTGCCGCGTTGCGCCGATGCGATCGCCTCCGTGCTCGAGGCGGCGGACGTGCCGGTTGGCGTGTTCGGCGTGCTGCACATCGACAGCGACCAGGCGGCCCAGGTGATCGGCGACCCGCGCGTGAAGGCCGTCACCCTCACCGGCAGCGAACGCGCCGGGCGCTCGGTGGCCGCCACCGCCGGCAAGCACCTCAAGAAGTGCGTGCTCGAACTCGGCGGCAGCGACCCCTTCGTGGTGCTCGAGGACGCCGACCTGGATGCCGCCGTGCGCATCGCCGTGCTCTCGCGCTACGGCAACGCCGGGCAGACCTGCATCGCCGCCAAGCGCTTCATCCTGGTGGAATCGATTGCCGACGAATTCGAGCGGCGCTTCGCCGCCGCGGCCGGCCGGTTGCAGCCGGGCGACCCCTCGGACGACGGCACCGGCCTGGCGCCGATGGCCCGCGCCGACCTGCGCGACGAACTGCATCGCCAGGTGCAGGACAGCGTGGCCCGCGGTGCGCGCGTGCTGGTCGGCGGCCGGCCCGGCGAACGCGACACCGACTATCCCGCGACGGTGCTCGCCGACGTGCGCCCCGGCATGCCCGCCTGGGACGAGGAACTGTTCGGCCCGGTGGCCAGCCTGATCCGCGTGCCGGACGAAGAGGAAGCGATCCGGGTCGCCAACGACACCGTCTTCGGCCTCGGCGCCAGCGTCTGGACCGGCGACCGGGCGCGCGGCGAAGCGGCGGCCCGGCGCATCGCCGCCGGCGCCTGTTTCGTCAACTCCCTGGTGCGAAGCGACGTGCGCCTGCCGTTCGGCGGCACCAAGGCCAGCGGCTTCGGCCGCGAACTGGCCGGGCACGGCATCCACGAGTTCACCAACATCAAGACGATCTACGTGGAGTAGGGCGCGGCGCTCAGTCGCCGCCGCCTTCATACCAGGCGCGCGCGCCCAGCAGCTTCATCTTCGAGCCCTGCGGCGTGAGGTCCACGCCCACCGCCAGCGGCCCCCACTGCACCAGCAACTTGCCCTGCCGGTGCGCGCGCGCCAGCTGCAGGCCGGCGTCGACGGTGAAGCGTTCATTGCGCGCCTGCACGCCGGTGAGCTCGAAGCGGCCGTCGTGCAGGCGGAAATCGCCGCTCGCCTGCACCTGCCCGGCATCGGCCAGGCGCAGCAGGCCGGCCGGGTAGTCCGAGAACTGGGCGAACATCGCCAGCACCAGGCTCAGGTCCCGCATCGCGACCTGTCCCTGGCCGGCCAGGGCCAGCGGTCGGTCGGCCCGGGCCTCGGCGCGCGGCACCGTGGCCTCGAGCCACCAGCCCGCCACCGGCTGTTTCCTGCCGGCGGGCTGGAAACGCAGGCCGTCGAGCCGCAGCTGCAGGCCCTCCACCTGCAGCGCGCCGCTGGCCAGGTCGGCTTCGGCCAGGGTGCCGCGGGCCGAGACGCGTCCGCGCACGGGCAGCTCGCCGATGAAGAGCTCCGCGTCGTCCGAGGCCAGCGCGAGATGGCCGCTGGCACTATCGGCGTCGGGCACGAGGGCCAGGCCCAGGGAGAACGTGGCCGCCCCCTGGCCGAAATGCAGGGCGCCGGGCGGCAGGTAGCGTTCGAATACGCGCAGGTCGGGCACGCGGGCCGCCTCCATGCCCAGTTCCAGCCGCGGCGCCTCGAGCAGGCTGCCGCCGCCCTGCAGGCGCAGCAGGTCGAGGCGGGCGCCGGCGTCTTCGACCAGCACGGCGCCATCCCCGGCCAGCAGGCGCACCCGGTCGAGCACCAGCCGGCGACGCTGCGGATCGTCGGGCACCGGGGCCAGCGGCCCGTCCACGCGGGCCTCCAGCTGGTGGCCCAGGCCCTGCAGGCGCAGCACGGCGTCCTCGAACCGCAGCTCGCTTTCCTCCAGCACCTGGCCATCGGCCAGGCGCAGGCGCAGGTGCATCCAGCCTTCGCCGCTGGCCTCGAGCCCGCGCCAGCGCGCGATCCACGGCGCCAGCAGGTCGAGCGAGGCGAAGCGCAGGCTGGCGTCCACCGTGCCGGTGGCGCCGGCGAGCGCGGTGCCGGCCAGCGAGGCCCCGGGCTGCCGGCCGGCGGCGATGGCCTCCACCTGGCGCGCGTCGGCGCGCGGCAGGCTCACGTCCACGGCCAGGACCGTGCCGCGCGCGGGACCCGGGGGCAGGGCGGCGGTGAGGCGCATCAGCGGGCCTTCGTAGCGCAGGTGCAGGTCGAGCTGGCGGCGCTGGTCGAGGCCGTCGTCGATGACGTGCAAGGGCTGGGAAAGCACCAGGTCGCTGCCGTCCTGCGGGCGGCCGCCGGCCAGGGTCAGGCGGCCGGCGAGCTTGCCCGAGGCGGGGGCGCCGATGTCCTCGCGCAGGCCGTCTTCGTCCCAGGCCAGCGGCGGCGTGGCCAGGTCCAGTCCGATGTCGGCGCGCAGCGCGCTGAACTTGTCCCAGGCGCTGGTGCCGGCGGTCAGCATCGGTCCCATCGAGAACCCGCCGGCGAGGCGGCCATCGCGCACCCACTCGCGCGCGCCCTCGCGGATATTCAGTCCGGTCCAGTCGACCTCGCCCGCGGCGATCTCGAACTCACCGCCCGAGAGCACCTTGCGCAGGTCCAGGCGCGCGCGGGCCTGGCCGGTGGCGTGCCAGCCGGCGGGAAGCTGCACCGATACGAGCCGGTCGGTGGCGATGCCCGGCAGGTTCACCGTCCAGGGCCGGGCCTTGGGATCCGGCGGCGGCAACTGCACCCGGCTCTGGCGCACGGCCACGGCGACGGTGCCGGCGTCTAGGCCCGCCAGCCGGATCTCGCGTGACAGCAATGCCCAGGGCACGAACCAGGCCGAGGCCTGGGTGGCGTGGAAGCCAAAGGCCTGTCGGCGCGAATGCCCGCGGAAATCCACGCCCCAGGCCCAGACGTGGCCCGGCAGCAGCGACAGCGCGAATTCCCAGGACACGTGCCCGCGCGCCGGCTTGCGATTGATCCAGTCGTCGATCCAGGGCTGGTTGAGCAGCAGCGTCGACAGCAGCAGCCAGCCCAGCCATAGTTTCAGCCCGCCCACCAGCCATCGCCGCGGCGAGCCCCGGCGCTTGCGCCCGCGCCGGGGCGTGGTCTTGAGCAGGACACCGTGCTGGGCCATCGCATTCCCCAAAAAACAAAGGGCCCGGGATGGCCCGGGCCCAGTGTAGATGGTGGAGGTGGGGGGAGTTGAACCCCCGTCCGAAGGCACTCCATCTCCGGCACTACATGCTTAGCTCGTTGTTCGTTCTCGTCCGGCGGCAACACAACGTGCGAGGCGCACCGACGGACACACCCGCTAAGTCTCGCCAGGGGTTGGCGGGTCGCCGCCACTGGCCATCCCGTGATAATGACCCTACATCCACGAGCACGGGCACAAGTGGGTTCGGGGCTAGGCCTTAAGCGGCCAGAGCGTAGTTGTCGTCGTTGGCAACTATGGTTTTGCCGCTGGATTAACGAGGAAAGCTGCCCCCTCGGCATGCGCCAGTCGACTTTGCGACCCCCGTCGAAGCCAGGACACCCCCGGAACGCGGAAATCTTTGGATCAACCGACGCGGCAAGTATGGGGGTGGGGCGGGGCGATCACAAGGCGGTCAACAATGCGGGATTCAGGCGGCGGCCCCCTCCCCGGCCCTCTCCCGGGGGAGAGGGAGACAGCATCACGCGTCGCGGTTGTGTTTGCGCATGACGCGCTGCTTGTCGCGCTCCCAGTCGCGGTCCTTGGCGGCCTGGCGCTTGTCGTGGCTCTGCTTGCCCTTGGCCAGGGCCAGCTCCAGCTTCACCTTGTTGCCCTTCCAGTAGGCGGCGGTGGGGATCAGCGTATAGCCGTCGCGCTCGACCTTTCCGACCAGCTTGTCGATCTCGTGCCGGTGCAGCAGCAGCTTGCGGGTGCGGCGGTCGTCGGCCACCACGTGGGTGGAGGCCTGGCTGAGCGGGGTGATCTGGGCGCCGAACAGGAAGATCTCGCCGGCCTTCACCAGCGCGTAGGCGTCGCCCATGTTCATGCGCCCGGCGCGGATGGACTTGAGCTCCCATCCCTGCAGGGCGATGCCCGCCTCGAAGCGCTGCTCGAGGTGGTACTCGTGGCGCGCCTGCCGGTTGAGGGCAATGGTCTTGTGGCCCTCGCCCTTGTCGCCTGCGCTATTCTTGCCGCTGTTCTTCTTGGCCATGTCCTTTCCTTGCCGGCCATTGTCGCCCATCGCGGGGTGGCACGGCGACCGTCCGCAGAAGGCCCGATGACGAGCATCCACCGCCACGCCCTGGTGCGGCATTCCGCCCGGCGCATGTACGACCTGGTCAACGACGTGGCCAGCTACCCCGCGCGCTTTGCCTGGTGCGACGACGCCGAGGTCATCGAGGCCTCCGGCGAGCACATGCTGGCGCGCCTGGACCTTCGCCTGGGCGCACTGCGCACCAGTTTCACCACCCGCAACACCCTGCAGCCGCCCACGCGCATCGACCTGGTGCTGGTGGAAGGGCCATTCAAGGAATTCGGCGGCCACTGGCAGTTCCACAGCCTGGCCGAGGATGCCTGCAAGGTCAGCCTGCAGCTGGACTTCGAAGTCGCCGGACGGGTGGTCGGCACCGCGCTGGCCCTGGGCCTGCAGGGCCTGGCCGACCGGATGGTGGACGATTTCTGCCGCGAGGCCGACCAGGCGTGAGCCCGGCCGGCCTCGCCGTGGAGGTGGTCTACGCCTTGCCCCGCAAGGCCTGGAGCATCGCCCTGGAGCTGCCCGAAGGCGCCACGGTGGCCGATGCGCTCGCCGCGGCGGACCTGCCGGGGCGAGTGCCGGGCGCGGTGGTGGACGCGGAGTCGCTGGCGATCTTCGGCCGGGCGGTGACGCCGGGCACGCGGCTGCGCGGCGGCGACCGCGTGGAAGTGCTCAGGCCGCTGCAGGTGGATCCGAAGCAGGCGCGCCGGCAGCGCGCCGGCCAGTCATCCCGGGGCTGAGGCTCAGCGCCCGCCGCGGCGCTTGTCCTTGTCGCGCGCCAGGTTGGGGCCGAACTTGCGCACTTCCTGGGACAGGGCCAGGTCGGCCTCGGGGAAGTACTCGCCTTCCCAGCGCGAGAGCGTGTCGCCCTCGAACCAGAGCGTCAGCGTCTTGATCTCGGTGTCGCCGGTGCGGCGACGCTCGGTGGCGGTGTAGTCCCAGCGCGACTGGTGGAAGGGATCGGCGATCGGCGGCGAGCCGAGCAGGCTGAACACCTGCTGCTTGTCCATCCCCGCCTGCAGCTGCTCGACGTTCTTGGATTCGAGCAGATTGCCCTGGAACACGGGCTGGCGGTAGACGACGCCGCAGCCGGAAGCCAGCAGGGCGGCGAGCAGGAGGGGAAGGGCCTTGCGCATGGGTGGGGTCCGGGTCGGCAACGGCCGGATGATACACTACGGCGCGTCGGCGCCAGCCGGCTTCGCCCGCGATGGATTCAGGAGACGCCATGGAATCGCAGGACCTGCGCAAGGCCGGCCTCAAGGTCACGCATCCGAGGATGCGCATCCTGGAGGTGCTGGAAACCAGCAGCCCCAAGCACCTGACGGCCGAAGACATCTACCGGCACCTGATGGACAAGGGCGACGACATCGGCCTGGCGACCGTGTACCGCGTGCTGACCCAGTTCGAGGCGGCGGGCCTGGTGCTCAAGCACAACTTCGAGGGCGGCCAGGCGATCTACGAACTCGACCGCGGCCAGCACCACGACCATATGGTCGACGTGGATACCGGCAAGGTCATCGAGTTCACCAGCCCCGAGATCGAGCGCCTGCAGCACGAGATCGCCGCCAAGCACGGCTACGTGATCGAGGAACACTCCCTCGTCCTCTACGTCCGCGCCAAACGCAAGAAGTAGCCGCCCGCGTCAGGGAATCAGCGTTCCCGGGCCCTGGCCAGCATCTGGCGGGCATTGGCGCGGGATTCGCGGGTGATTTCCAGGCCGCCGAGCATGCGCGCCAGCTCTTCCACGCGGGCCTTGTCGTCCAGGGCCTGCACCGCGCTGTGCGTGCTGTCGCCGGCCACCGACTTGCTGACCTGGTAGTGGTGGTGGCCCTGGGCCGCCACCTGCGGCAGGTGGGTGACGCACAGCACCTGGCGCTCGGCGCCCAGGGCCCGCAGCTTCTGGCCGACGGCCTCGGCCACGGCGCCGCCGATGCCGGTGTCGACTTCGTCGAAGACCATGGTCGGGACCGCGTCCAGGCCCAGCGCGGCCACTTCGATGGCCAGGCTGATCCGGGCCAGTTCGCCGCCCGAGGCCACCTTGCGCAGCGCGCGCGCGGGCTGGCCGGGATTGGCCGAAACCAGGAATTCGCAGCGCTCGGCGCCCTGGGGCGAAGGGCGGTCGCCCTCGGCCGGTTCGAGCGCGACGGCGAAGCGGCCGCCGGCCATGCCCAGGTCGCCCATCAGGCGGCCGACGGCCTCGCCCAACTGGGCGGCGGCCCGGGCCCG
>JAYRTA010000037.1:0-9799 GCA_041919875.1 Arenimonas sp. | reverse complement strand
AGTGGGGGGCGCCAACCCCGCGGCGGTGCTGGTGGGGGGCCGCCCCCCCGCCGCCCCGCCCCGGGGGGGCGGCCAGGGTTTCGCGCAAGGGCGCTTCGCCCTGGTCCTGGCGCCAGCCGCGCCGGTGCCGCGGGCCGCCCAGGTCCACCGACAGGATGCCGCGGCCCTTGCGCACCACCAGGTCCAGGCGCAGGTCCGGGTCGTCGGCATCCACGGACGGACGCAGGCCGGCCTCCGTGCGCAGGCGGTCCACCACGGCATCCTTGACCCGCTGGGCGGCATAGCGCGCGTGGGTCAGGCCGGGGCCGGACACGTGCGCATCCACGACCAGGCGGCCATCGGCGCGCAGGTGCTCGTGCCAGGCGATGCCGTGCACGGCCTGGTAAAGGTCGTTCTCGTTGGCGCAATCGAACTCGAGCAGCGGCCAGAGCACGCGGCTGGCCAGGCGCGAACCCATCACGGCGCGATACGCGGCCTCCGCCCCGCCCTCGGCATTCGCGCCCGCCACCGCCGCCGTGGCTCGGCCGGCACCGAGGGCCTGCAGCTCGTCGGCCAGCAGGTATTCGAGTCCGCGCGCGCAGGCCGCGAAGAACTTCACGCGTCCAGCCACGCCAGGAAGCGACCGAAATCGGCGGCGCAGAATTCCACGTGCGCCGACAGCCGGTGCTGGTCGTCCACCAGCAGCAGCCGATCGCGCCGCTGCTGGGCCCAGCGCGCGACCTCCATCGCCGGGATCAGTTCGTCGTCCCAGCCGTGCACCAGCCAGGTCGGCACCGCGGCCGCCTGCAGGTAGCGCGGCTGGGCATCCAGCGCCACGGGCGGGGCCATCAGGTAGAGCCCCGCCACCGGATGCTGGAGCGAGACCTGGGCCGAAATGTAGGCACCCATGCTGGACCCGGCGAGCACGAGCGGGCCGGGCGCGGCCGCCTGCGCCCGGTCCGCGAGGCGGCGGATCCGGGCACCGACGTCGCCGATCGGCCCGGTCGCGTCGAGGTCGCGGTAGTCGGGCCGCTCGTGGCTCCAGCCCAGGGCCTGCGCCACCTCGGCCAGGGCGCTGGCCTTGCTGGCCAGCGGGCCGCTTTCGAGGCCGTGGGAAATGACCACGTGGCCCTTCATGCGCCGTCCCCGACCACGTGCAGTGCATCACCCAGCGCGAATCGCCCGCCGGCCAGGATGCGGGCACACAGGCCGCCGTGGCCGCGCATCGCGTTGTAGCCGCCGGGGCCGAGCGCGGCCTCCATGCGGGCGCAGGGATCGCAGTCGTCGGTGCCTTCCAGCAGCACCTCGCCGATCCGGAATCGCCGTCCCTTGAGCGCCACCAGCGGCAGGCCGGAGACCACGACGTTGCGGCGCAGGGTCGCCGGCGCCACGGCCGGCAGCCCGGCCAGCGCGGCGATCGCGGGCAGGTGTTCGGCCTGGATCAGGGTCAGCCCGCGCTTGCCGCTGCCGGAGGCATAGCGGTCGCCGACCAGGCCGCGCCCGGCGACGGCAACGGCGGAATCCACGACCCGCATCGGCACGTCGCGCGCCGCGCGCAGGCCGATCCATTGCACGCGCCCGGGGCGCGGCAGCACGGCCATCAGGGCGCCCAGCGGGGAGTCGGTGGCGGCGGGCATCGGGAACTCCGGGAAGGCCGCGATGTTAGCATGCGGCCATGAGCCCCGACCTGCCGCCCGAGACGCCCTGGCCCCTGCCCTACGAGGCGCGCCTGGCGGAACGGCCGCTCTCGCAGGTGGACCTGGTGGTGATCCACTGCACCGAGCTGCCCGACCTGGCGACGGCACGCGAGTACGGCGAGCGCGTGCTCTACGACACCGGCACCGGCAACAGCGGCCACTACTACATCGACCGCGACGGCACGGTGCACGTGTTCGTGCGACCGGCCCGCATCGCCCACCACACGCGCGGCTACAACGAGCGTTCGATCGGCATCGAGCTGGTCAACCGCGGCCGCTACCCGGACTGGCTCGACTCTCGCCGCCAGGCCATGGACGAGCCCTACACCGATGAACAGATCGCGGCGCTCTCGGCCCTGCTCCGACGCCTCAAGGTCGAGCTGCCGGCGCTGGAGTTCATCGCCGGGCACGAAGACCTCGACCGCAGCCAGGTGCCCGCCAGCGACGACCCCGCCCTGAGCGTGGCGCGCAAGCGCGATCCGGGGCCGCGCTTCCCGTGGTCGCGCGTGCTCGACGGGGCGGGCCTGGAACGCATCCGGCCCTGAACGCCTGGCCGCGGCACCCGGCCGGCCACGGTCGGGCCGCGGCGCCCGGCCGGTATAATCGCCGGCCTGTCCCGCAGGAGTTTCCATGAGCGCTTCCGTCGTCGCCGAACTGGTCGACCTGCTCCGCCTCGAGCGCCTCGAGGACAACCTGTTCCGCGGCCAGAGCCGCGACATCGGCACCAAGTACGTGTTCGGCGGCCAGGTGCTGGGCCAGGCCCTGGCGGCCGCACAGCAGACGCTGGCCAGCGGCCTGGACGCCGACGGCGAGCGCCACGTGCACTCCATCCATGCCTACTTCCTGCGCGCCGGCGACGTCGAGGCGCCGATCGTCTACGACGTCGACCGCACCCGCGACGGCCACAGCTTCTCGGTCCGGCGCGTCACCGCCATCCAGCACGGCAAGCCGATCTTCGTGTTCGCGGCCTCGTTCCAGGAGGCCGAGCCGGGCAACGAGCACCAGCTGTCCATGCCCGAGGTGCCCGCGCCCGAGGACATCGAACCGGTGCCGGCGCCCACGCCCGGACAGCTCGCCCAGCTGCCGCCCAAGGCGCAGCGCTGGCTGTCGCGCATGGGCCCGTTCGAGATCCGGCCCGTGTATCCGCGCGACGAGCTGCGGCCGCCCAAGCGCCCGCCCTTCCAGCAGGTCTGGTTCCGGCTGTCGGCGCCGGTGGGCGATTCGCCGGTGCTGCACCAGGCCCTGCTGGCCTACGCCTCGGATTTCCACCTGCTGGGCACCACCACCTTCCCGCACGGCATCAGCTACTACCAGCCGAACGTGCAGATGGCCTCGCTCGACCACGCGATGTGGTTCCACCGCCCGTTCCGCGCCGACGACTGGTTGCTGTACTCGCTCGACAGCCCCACCGCCCAGGGCGCGCGCGGCCTGGCGCGCGGCATGATCTACAGCCGCGACGGCCGGCTGGTCGCCTCCACCGCCCAGGAGGGCCTGATCCGCGTGCTGCCCGAACGAAAGGACGGTGCCTGATGCGCCAGGTGTTCAGCTCCCACCGGCTCGAGAACGTCGAAGGCGTGGAGAAGATGCTCAACGACGCCGGCATCGCGACCAAGATCACCCAGGGCCGCAGCTGGAAGGGCGTCAGCCGGCGCAGCTTCAGCTACAGCACCGCCGCCCGCCAGCCCGACGGCGAACAGCCCGCGGTCTGGGTGCTGCGGCCCGAGGATTTCAAGCAGGCGCGGGAACTGCTGCACGGCGCCGGCCTGCTCGAATCCACCCGCGACGCCAGCTACCTGCCCGAGGCCCTGCAGTTCCAGGACACGAAGGCCCCGGACCCGCGCGCCCGCATCGCCCGCTATCGCCTGCTGCTGCTGGGCGCCACCGCCGCCGGCGGCGGCCTGTTGCTGGTGCGCATGCTGCTGGGCTGAGCCCGGGCTTGCGCCGGGCCACCGGCGCGGGCGTAGACTGGCCCGGCGCCCGACCCGGGCGCCGCGTGCCCTGCCCCCGGAGGTGCCGATGTCCCGGTTCCGCCCCGTCTTCGCCGGCCTGCTGGCCGGTTTCCTGGTGCTGGCCGGGGGCGTCGCCGCCCAGGCCGAACCGCCCAGGACCATCCGCCTCGAGCCCAAGCCCATGGAGGGCCTGCGCAGCGGCAAGGCCGTGGTGGTCAAGGGCAAGGCCGGTCCCGACGGCCATCGTTTCGTGGTCGAGGGCGTGACCGCGATGATGCCGGTCACCGTGCTGCTGCGTCCCGTGAACCGGGGCGAGGACGTGCGCGTGCGCATCTCCAAGTACGGCTGGAACCAGCCCTTGCGCGAGGAAGGCACGGACGGCGACATCGCCACCGTCAAGTTCCGCACGGAAGGCGAGTTCCAGGCCACCGTGCTGGCCGACACGCCCACCGACTACCGGCTGCTGGTCTGGGTGGGCGAGGAAAGCAAGCCACCGATGCGCCCGGTCGTGGTCAAGGCCAGCGAATTCGAGCCCGACGGGGGCGGCGGCGGCTCGCTCGTGCTGTGGGTGATCGCCGGGCTGCTGGGCCTGGGCGTGGTGCTGCTGGCGGTGCTCGTGCTGCGGAGGAAGACCCCATGAAACTGCGGACCCTGCTGATCCTGCTGTGCCTGCTGGCCTGGCCCCCCCTGGCCATCGCCTCGCCGTCGGGTACCGGCCTGGGCGGCTTCCTCGACGGCCCGGGTGATGGCGACGACGATGGCGATGACGACGACGACGATGACGACGACAGCGAGGTCAACGAGGAAATCGACGACGCGCTCGAACAGATCAACGACGCCCTCGGCGCCGTCGAGGACGCCAATGCGCTCTGGACGGCCTGGAGCACGCTCGACGCCCAGGAAGAAGCCTGCGGCCTGAACTACACCGCCGATGCCGGCCCCTCGGTGCCGTCCTCCTGCGGTGACTCGAGCGAATGCAACGCCTGCTTCCAGGACGCGGTGCGCGCCATCGACTTCAACCGCTACTGGATCGAGCGCGCCCGCTGCATCACCGCCGCCAATGTGCACATGGCCAAGTCGGCCATGGCCTTCGGCGATTCGAGCTCGGGCGTGCACGGCGTCACCGGCCTGTCCTGGTCGCTGGGCGGCAAGCCGCAGATCGAGCAGGCCCTGTCCGGGCTCAAGAACACCTACCGCCGCAAGGCCGGCGAATACCTCGGGCAGATCGAGACCTCGATGCGCCAGCTGGGCCAGTGCGAAGCCGACCACTTCGGCGACCGCGACTGGTACGAGCGTTACGGCTGGCTGTACGTGAACTTCATGAAGGCCAAGTACGCCAGTCCGCCCGAATGAGGCCCGGTCACATCGGGCGTCCGGGCGCGTCCCTGGGGTGAACCCCAAGGAGACCGCCATGGACGCCCACATCCTCGAAACCCTGGTCCACACCCACCTGCCGGCCGCCGCGCGCGGCGACCAGGCCGCCTACGGCCGCATCGTCGCCGGCTGCCAGGGCACGGTGTCGAGCATCGCCCTGGCCATCGTGCGCGACCTGCCGGCCAGCGAAGACATCGCCCAGGAGGCCTTCCTCAAGGCCTGGCAGGACCTGGACCGGCTGCGCAACCCGGCCAGCTTCCTGCCCTGGCTGCGCCAGATCACCCGCAATCTCGCCCGCGACCACCTGCGCCGCCAGGGCCTGCGCGTGGCCCCCGGCGTGGATGTCGAAGGCCTGCTGGCCCAGCTCGCCGATCCGCAGCCGGGCCCGGCCGACCGGCTCGCCGAAGCCGAAGAGCATGCGGTGGCGGCCGGCGTCATCGACGCCCTGCCGGAAGAAAGCCGCGAGGTCCTGTTGCTGTACTACCGCGAGGGCCAGAGCTCGCGCCAGGTCGCGGCGCTGCTCGGGCTGCAGGATGCGGCGGTGCGCAAGCGACTCTCCCGGGCGCGCGAGCGGGTGCGCGAGGAATTGCTGCAGCGTCTGGGCGAGTTCGCCCGCCGTACCGCGCCGGGCACCGCCTTCACCGCGGCGGTCGCCGCCATGCTGGCCGTGGCCAGCCCGCCGGCCGCCGCCGCCACGGCCCTGGGCCTGGGGGCGCTGGGCACCGCCAAGGGCGCGGCCAAGCTGGGCGCCGGCGCGCTCGGTGGGGCGGCGGTGGGCCTGGCCGGCGGCCTCTGGGGCGTCTGGTACGGCATCCACAAGCTGCTGCGCGCGCCCTTCGACCGGCAGGAACGGCGCGAACTGCTGGCCTACGGCGTCGTGACCAGCGGCCTCGTGGCCGGCTTCACCCTGGGCATCGTCTGGCTGGGCAAGCTGCCGGGCTGGATCCCGCAGTTCGCGCTGACCGCCGGTTTCCTGGTGGGCATGCTGATGTGCTGCGGCGTGTGGTTCCCCAACATCGTCGCGCGGCGCCGGGCGGAGGAACGCCGGCGCGATCCGGTCGGCGCGGCCAGGCGCCAGGCCCGCGAGCGGCTCTGGGGCCGGGTCGGTGCCGTGGCCGGCGCGGTCCTGGGCCTGGGTGGCCTGCTGCTGGGCCTGTGGCTGGGCGGACGCATGGGCTGAGCCGGAAAACACAAGGCCCCGGCATGCCGGGGCCTTGCGGTCGCGACCGGGCGCCTGCCCGGCCTACATCGTCTGGGTGGGCTTGTCGGCCTCGAGCGTGCCGGCCAGGAAGGTTTCGATCTTGCCCTTCACCTGGTCGGCCTCGGCAGTGTCCGCGAACTGCACGCCGATGCCGGCGGCACGATTGCCCTGGGCGCCGGCCGGCGTGATCCAGACGACCTTGCCGGCCACCGGCAGGCGGTCCTTCTCCTCCATCAGCGACAGCAGGATGAACACCTCGTCGCCGAGCGCATAGCGCTTGGTGGTGGGCACGAAGATGCCGCCGCCCTTCACGAACGGCATGTAGGCGTTGTAGAGCGACGCCTTGTCCTTGATCGCCAGCGACAGGATGCCCTGCCGCGCGCCTGCGCCTCCGATCATCGTGTGGCTCCCTTGCCTTGGTTGCCCATCAGCTTACGCCATTCCAGCAGCAGCCCGGCCAGCGCGAGGTCGTGGCGCAGGGCCGGCACCGTGAGCTGTTCCCGCGCGCGGTTGATGCCCTCGAACCAGGCCGGCACGGCACCCGTGTCGGCCGGCAGCGACAGGCCGGGGCCCGCGCGCCCGGCCAGGCGCGCGGCCAGGCCATCGACCGCCAGGTCGGCGGCGAAGCGCAGGCGCAGCGCGGCCTGGTCGTCGGCCAGCCAGGCCTGGGCGGTCTCCAGCGGCGAGGCCTTGCCGGCACCGACCCGGTCGAGCATCTCGCGCACCTGCGCACGCAGGGCCAGGCCACCGCCCGCCAGCCACTGCGCGGCCAAGCCGGGATGGCCGCGGGCGGCCTCGAGCGCCTGCGAGAGCGCTGGCTCGGCATGGCCGGCGGCGGCCAGCCAGGCGCGTGCCTCGTCGGCGGGCGGCGGCCGGAACTCCAGCCGCTGGCAGCGGCTGCGCAGCGTCGCCATCAGGCGCGCGGGCCGGTCGGTGACCAGCAGCAGGTAGCGGTCGCGCGCCGGCTCCTCCAGGGTCTTGAGCAGGGCGTTCGCGGCGGCGCCGTTGAGCGCCTCCGCCGGTTCGATCACGGCCACCTGGGCGCCGCCCAACTGCGGCGTGAGGGTGAACCAGCGGGCCAGGTCGCGGATCTGGTCGACCACGATCTCGCTGCGCAGCTTGCCGGTCTTCTCGTTTTCCTCGTAGCTGACCTGGAGCAGGTCCGGGTGGGTGCCGGCCGCGAACAGCTGGCAACTGCGGCAGCGGCCGCAGGCCAGGCGGTCGCTCCCGGGGCTGGTGCACAGCAGGCGCGCCGCCAGGGCCCGCGCGACCGCCCCCTTGCCCAGCGCCGGCGGTCCGCAGACCAGCAGGGCATGGCCCAGTTGCCCCTGCGCCAGCGCCGACAGCGCACCGTCGAGCACCCGCTGCTGCCAGGGCGCGAACGCACTCATGCCGGGCGCCAGTCGCGCAGCGCCGCCAGCACGTCGGCACGCACGGCCTCGACCGGCTGGCCGGCGTCGACCACGCGGAAGCGCCCCGGTTCGGCGGCGGCGCGCGCCCGGTAGGTGGCGCGCACGCGTTCGAAGAATTCCTCGCGCTCGGACTCGATCCGGTCGGGCGCCCCGCCGCGCGCCCGCGCACGCGCCAGGCCCTGGGCCACGCCGACGTCCAGCAGCAGGGTGAGGTCGGGGCGCAGGCCGGCGGCCCAGCGCTCGAGCTCGGCGATCCGGCCGCTGTCCATGCCGCGGCCGCCGCCCTGGTAGGCGAAACTGGCGTCGGTGAAGCGATCGCTGACCACGGCGGCGCCGCGCGCCAGCGCCGGTCGGATGCGTTCGCGCACCAGCTGGGCGCGCGATGCGAACATCAGCAGCAGCTCCGCCTCCGGCACCAGGTGGCGGCCGGGCGAGAGCAGCAGCTCGCGGATCGCTTCGCCCTCGGGCGTGCCGCCCGGCTCGCGCACCAGCACCACCTCCAGGCCTTCGGCCACCAGCGCGTCCTGCAGCGCGGCGATGACGGTGGACTTGCCGGCGCCCTCCCCGCCTTCGACCGAGATGAAGCGCGCCAGGCTCACCGGCAGCGCCTGCGCTGGTAGCAGTCCACGGCGCGGTTGTGTTCCTGCAGCGTGGCCGAGAACACGTGGCTGCCGTCGTTGCGGGAAACGAAATACAGCGCATCGCCGTCGGCCGGCCGGGCGGCGGCCAGCAGGGCCGCGCGCCCGGGCATCGCGATCGGGGTCGGCGGCAGGCCGGCGCGGGTGTAGGTGTTGTAGGGCGTGTCGGTGGTGAGGTCGCTGCGGCGGATGTTGCCGTCGTAGGCGCTGCCCATCCCGTAGATGACGGTCGGGTCGGTCTGCAGGCGCATGCCCAGCTTCAGCCGGCGCACGAAGACGCCCGAGATCGCCGGCCGTTCCTCGGCCTGCCCGGTCTCCTTCTCGATGATCGAGGCCAACGTGAGCAGCTGCTCGGGCGTTTCGATCGGCAGACCGTCCGCGCGCTGGGCCCAGGCGTCGGCCAGGGCCTTGTCCATCGCCAGCAGCGCGCGCCGCAGCAGGTCCAGGTCGCTCATGCCGCGGGTGAAGTGGTAGGTCTCGGGCAGGAAGCGGCCCTCGGGGTGCACGCCGTCCCGGCCCAGCGCGGCCATCACCGCCGCGTCGTCCATCGTGGCCAGGGTTTGCACGAGGGTTTCGTCCCGGGCCAGCGCGGCGCGCAGCTCGCGCCAGTTCCAGCCCTCGACCAGGGTGATGCGGTGCTGGATCACCTGGCCGCGCTCGAGCTTGGTCAGCAGTTCGCGCGGGGTGATGCCGTGGCGGATGGTGTAGTCGCCCACCTGCAGGCGCGAGGCGACGTGCATCTCGTGCGCCAGCGCCTTCCATTCCAGGTCGTGGCCTTCCTCGACGCCCAGCGCGCGCAGCTTGCCCAGGATGTCCAGGAACCCGTCGCCGCGCTCGACCACCAGCAGGCGCTCGGCCTCGGCCAGGGCGATGGGCGTATCGGCAAAGCCTTCATAGCGGTTCCACAGCCAGCCCCCGACGCTGACCACGGCCAGCAGGACCAGCACCAGCAGCGCCTTGAGGCCCTTGCGTGATTTCGACGGCGACTTCGGCAAACCGGCCTCCTCAGGCGAACGCCGGCACCTGCCGGCCCAGGGCCGCCTGCAGCTCGCGCACCGCCGGGTGCGGGTCCCAGCGGCGCTCGCCGAGGCGGCCGACCGGCAGGATACCGCGCACGGCGTTGCACAGGAAAAGCGCCTCGGCCGTTTCGACGTCGGCCGCGGTCAGGCGCTGCTCGCGCGCGCGCCCCTGCGCCAGCACCCAGGCGCGGGCGATGCCGGCCACGCCGGCCTGGTCCACCGGCGGCGTGCACCACTGGCCATCGCGCAGCAGGAACACGTTGGCGCTGGTGGCGCAGGCCAGCTCGCCGGCGCTGTCGAGCAGCAGGCCCTCGTGGATGTCCGGATCGGTCCATTCCGCCCGCGCCAGCACCTGTTCGAGGCGGTTGAGGTGCTTGAGCCCCGCCAGCGCCGGCTGCCGGGCCAGGCGCAGCGTGCACCAGCGCAGGCGCAGAGGCGCCGGCAGCGGCGCCGGCAGCGCGTGCAGGGAAAGCACCCAGCCCGGGCGCGGATCGGACGCGGGCGCATAACCGCGGCCGCCGGCGCCGCGC
>JAYRTA010000036.1:0-9911 GCA_041919875.1 Arenimonas sp. | reverse complement strand
ACGGCGTCGCCCAGGTGCGCGTCGGCGGCCAGCAGCGCTATTCGATGCGCATCTGGCTCGACCGCGAGGCCCTGGCCGCGCGCGGCCTGACCGTGAACGACGTCGAGAACGCCCTGCGCCGCGAGAACGTCGAGCTGCCGGCCGGCAGCATCGAATCGCGCGACCGCGACTTCACCCTGCGCGTCACCCGCGGCTACCAGCGCGCGGAAGACTTCGCCGAACTCACCCTGGCCAAGGGCGAGGACGGCTACCTGGTGCGCCTGGGCGACGTGGCCCGGGTCGAACGCGCGTCGGCCGAGCGCCGCGCCTATTTCCGCGGCAACGGCCAGCCCAACATCGGCCTGGGCATCATCCGCACCTCGACCGCCAACAGCCTGGACGTGGCGCGTTCGGTGAAGGATGCGCTGCCGGCGATCCAGGAAACCCTGCCCGAAGGCACCCGCATCTTCGTCGCCTTCGACAGCACCATCTTCATCGACGCCGCCGTCGAGCGCGTGTACTGGACCCTGGCCGAGGCGGTGCTGCTGGTGCTGGTGGTGATCTACCTGTTCCTGGGCAGCGTCCGGGCCGCACTGATCCCGGCGGTGACGGTGCCGGTGTGCCTGGTCACCGCCTTCATCGCGCTCTGGGCCTTCGGCTTCTCGATCAACCTGCTGACCCTGCTGGCGCTGGTGCTGTGCATCGGGCTGGTGGTGGACGACGCCATCATCGTGCTGGAGAACGCCCAGCGCCGCGCCGACCTGGGCGAACCGCCGCTGGTGGCGGCGCGCCGGGGCACCCAGCAGGTGGCGTTCGCGGTGATCGCCACCACGGTGGTGCTGGCGGCGGTGTTCCTGCCGATCGGCTTCATGGAAGGCAATACCGGCCGCCTGTTCCGCGAGCTGTCGGTGGCGCTGGCCGGCGCGGTGATCATCTCGGCCTTCGTCGCGCTCACGCTCACGCCGATGATGTGCTCGCTGCTGGTGCGGCCGCACCAGGCCAGCCAGAACCGCTTCGATGCCTGGGTGCAGGGCCGCCTGCACGGGCTCAGCCAGCGCTACCGCGGCGCGGTGGAGCGCACCATCGGCAAGCCGCTGCTGTTCGGCGGCGTGCTGCTGGCCACCCTGGGCCTGTCCTGGCTGCTGGTGCAGCAGATCCCGGCGGAGCTGGCGCCGCCGGAGGACCGCGGCGCCTTCTTCGTCACCGTCTCGGGCCCCGAGGGGGCCGGCTACGACTACACCGTGCAGCAGATGCAGCAGGTGGAGCAGGTGCTGTTCCGTTACGTGGGCGAAGGCCAGCCGATCGACCGCGCCAATACCCGCGTGCCCGGCGGCTTCGGCCCGGGCGGCGACATGCACACCGGCCAGGCGATCGTCCTGCTCAAGCCCTGGAACGAGCGCGACGTGGACACGGGCGCGCTGGTGGAAAAGGTGCGCAGCGAGCTGTCCGTGCTGCCCGGCGTGGTGGCGCGGCCGCAGCTGCGCACCGGCCTGGTGCGCGCCGGCGGCCAGCCCCTGCAGGTGGTGCTGGGCGGCCCGGACTACGCCGAACTGGCCGACTGGCGCGACCGCATGATCGCGCGCATGGAGCAGAACCCGCGCCTGTTCTCCGTGGACTCCGACTACAAGGAAACCCGGCCGCAGCTGCGCGTGGACATCAACCGCGAGCGCGCCGCCGACCTGGGCGTGCCGGTGCAGGAGATCGGCCGCACGCTCGAGACCATGATGGGTTCGCGCCGCGTCACCACCTACGTCGAGGACGGCGAGGAGTACGACGTGATCCTGCAGGCCCAGGCCGAGAACCGCGGTTCGCCCTCGGACCTCGACAACCTGTACGTGCGCTCGACCACCACCGGCCAGCTGGTGCCGCTGTCGAACCTGGTGACGCTGAGCGAGCTGGCCGAGCCGGGCCAGTTCAACCGCTTCAACCGCCTGCGCGCGATCACCGTCTCGGCCGGACTGGCGCCGGGCTATCCGCTCGGCGAAGCCCTGGCCTGGGTGCGCCAGGTGGCGGACGAGGAGCTGCCCGAGCGTGCGCAGATCGATTACAAGGGCGAATCGCGCGAGTACCAGCGCGCCGGCGGCGCGGTGCTGTTCACCTTCGCGATGGCGCTGCTGATCGTGTACCTGGTCCTGGCGGCGCAGTTCGAGAGCTTCCTGCATCCGCTGGTGATCATGCTCACGGTGCCGCTGGCGATGCTGGGTGCGCTGATCGGCCTGTGGCTGTTCGGCAGCTCGCTCAATCTCTTCAGCCAGATCGGCATCGTGATGCTGGTGGGCCTGGCGGCCAAGAACGGCATCCTGATCGTCGAGTTCGCCAACCAGCTGCGCGACGAGGGCCGCAGCGTGCGCGAGGCCATCGTCGAATCGGCCGCGGTGCGCATGCGCCCGATCCTGATGACCTCCATCGCCACCATCATGGGCGCCGTGCCCCTGGTGCTGGCCGGCGGCCCCGGTTCGGCCAGCCGCGCAACCATCGGCATCGTGATCATCGCGGGCGTGGCTTTCTCCACCCTGCTGTCGCTGTTCGTGGTGCCGGCCTTCTATGCGCTGCTGGCGCCGTACACGCGCTCGCCCGAGGCAGTGGCCAGGAAGCTCGAGCAGCTGGAGGCGGAGACGCCGGCGGTGGGTGGGCATGCGTGAATTCCAGGCGGGGCTTGGAATCCCCACGATTCGCGGGGCGGATCGTGGGCCCCGGACGCCTTGGCTGCCTTACCCCGCGCCCTTGGCGCGCCCCCTATACCTAGGGGGCGCTCGTGACCGGGGCTTCTCGCTCGTTGGGGGCGCTACTTTGGCGTGCGCTCGCGTGGGGCGTGGGCGGTAGACTCGGGGCATGAACGACAGTCGGGATTCGCGGGGGCCCTACCGGGGTCCGCCATCGCAGCCGCGGGACAAGCGGGCGCGGGAGCGCGAGCGGGCGCAGGGGCAGGCCCAGGGGCCTGGCCGTGCGACGCCGTCCCGGCCGGCGCGCGGGCCGGGGCGCGACGAGGCCGCCGAGGCGGTCTACGCGCCGGGGCCGCGCGAGCAGCGGCTGTACGGGCTCAATGCCTGCCTGGCGATGTTCGCGCGGCGGCCGCAGGACCTGCGCAAGGCCTGGCTGCTCGAGTCCCGCATCCCGGCCCTGAAGGCCGTGCTGGCCCACTGCGTGGCGCATCGCATCGGCTATCGCGTGGTGGGCGAGGAGGACCTGCGCAAGCTGGCCGCCAGCAGCCACCACGAGGGCGTGGTGTTCGACGTGCTGCCCGCGGCCGAGGCCTCGCTCCCGGACTGGCTGCAGGCGCTGGCGCCCGGGCCGCAGCTGGCGGTCTGGCTCGATGGCGTGGGCAATCCGCACAACCTGGGCGCGATCCTGCGTTCGGCGGCGCACTTCGGCGTGGCCGGCCTGCTGCTGCCCGGCGATGCCCCCCTGGCCCTGTCCGGCGCCGCCGCGCGCGTCGCCGAAGGGGGTGCCGAGCAGGTGCCCCTGGTCCGCCTGGGGCGCGCCGAGGACAGCCTGGCCCGCCTCGTGGACGCCGGCTTCGTGCCCGTCGCCACCGTGGTGCGCGGCGGCCAGCCGCTGTACGGCACGCCGCTGCCGTCGCGCCTGTTGCTGATGATGGGCGCCGAACAGACCGGCATGGACCCGGCCCTGGCCGGGGCCGCGGCCCTGCGCCTTGGGATCCCGGGCAGCGGCGCGGTGGAAAGCCTCAACGTCGCCGCCGCCACGGCCGTGTTCCTGGGCGAATGGTGGCGCCAGCAGCGGGCGTGACGACGGATTCAGCCGGGTCGGGGCATACTCCCGGCCCATGAAAGCCCTGCTCACCGCCTTCCTGCTGGCCGCCGGCTGCGTGTCCGCCGCGGCCTCCGCCCGCACCGAATACCAGGTCGAATACGTCGTGCGCTTCCTGCCGGACGCGGGCCAGGCCGACGTCTCGATCCGCCTGGAGCCCGGGACCGGCGAGGTCCGCCACCTGCGCCTGCTGATGCCCCAGGACCGCTACCCGAAGGTCAGCGGCGATGGCGAGGTCAAGCGCGACGGCCGCTACATCGACTGGACGCCGCCCCGCGACCAGCCCGCGCGCCTGCGCTTCCGGCACGTGGTGGACCACCGCCGCCGCGACGGCGGCTACGACGCCCGCATGACCGCCGACTGGGCCATCCTGCGCCTGGACGACCTGGCCCCGCGGGCCGTGGTGCGTGCGACCAAGGGCGCCGACTCGTCCGTCCGCCTGCGCTTCGTGCTGCCCGAGGGCTGGACCAACGTGGACACGCCCTACCTGCGCAGCCGCGACGGCAAGACCTTCGTGGTCACCAACCCCGAGCGCCGTTTCGACCGGCCGATGGGCTGGATGATCGCCGGTGCGGTCGGCACCCGCCGCGAGCAGATCGGCGACACCGAAGTGAGCGTGGCCGGCCCCAAGGGCGACGTGATCCGCCGCAACGACACCCTGGCCTTCCTCTACAACCTGGTGCCCGAGTACCGGGACGCCTTCGGCGAGGTGCCGCGCAAGCTGCTGATCGTCAGCGCCGGCGACCCGATGTGGCGCGGCGGCCTGTCCGGGCCGCGGTCGCTGTGGATGCACGCCGAGCGCCCGCTGATCAGCGAGAACGGGACCAGCACGCTGACCCACGAGCTTTTCCACGTCATCACCCGCATCCGCGGCGCCGACCAGGACGACTGGATCGCCGAGGGCCTGGCCGAGTTCTACGCGATCGAACTGCTGCGCCGCGCCGGCATGGTCAGCCCCGAGCGGGCGCAGCGCTCGTTCCGCTGGATGGCGCGCCACGGCCGCGCCATCAGGACCCTCGATGCCGACCGCTCGCACGGCGAACGCACCGCGCGGGCGGTGCAGCTGTTCCACGAACTCGATGCCGAGATCCGCGAGCGCACCGGCGGCAAGCGCGACCTCGACGACGTGGTGCGGCGCCTGCTGCCGATCCGCGAAGTCTCCCGCGAGGACCTCGCGCGCGAGGCCCGGCACGTGATCGGCGGGCCGGCCAAGGCCCTGGATACGCCGCTGCTGAAGTAGCGGGCGGCGTTCCCGGGTTCAGTGCGCCGGCTTGGCCGGCGTGGCGGGTGCGGCCGGCGGCGGTGCGGGCGTCGCCACCGGCAGGGTGCCGAAGTCCACCGTGGTTTCCGCCGCCAGGTAGGCCAGCACCGCATAGGCCGCCACCTGCTGGTCCAGCGCCGCCGGCTCGATCTTGTCGAGCGTGTCGTTGGGCGTGTGGTGGTAATCGAAATAGTCGGTGCCATCCTGGGCCAGTTGGGCCCAGGTCGCGCCCTTGGCCACGATCGGGCCCACGTCCGGGCCCGGGCCGCCGACGCCGGCCTCGGTGGCGATGCCCAGCGGCGCCAGCACCTGGCCGATGCGCTCGATCACCGGCCAGGCCTGCGGCGCCACCCCGGCGCGCAGCGCGTACACCCGGCCCGCGCCGAAATCGCTTTCCATGCCCAGCTGGTGGTCGTTGATCTGCCCGGCCGCGGCGCGCGCCTCGGCATACGCCTTGCCGCCGTAGAGGCCCTGTTCCTCGTTGGCGTAGGCGATCACGCGGATGGTGCGGCGCGGCGCGCGCTCGAGCTGGCCGATCATCGCGCCGGCCACGGCCGTGATGGCCACGCCGGCGCCGTCGTCGATCGCGCCCGTGCCCTGGTCCCAGGAATCGAGGTGGCCGCCCAGCGTGACGACCTCGTGCGGCAGCTCGCGTCCCGTCACTTCGGCGATGACGTTGTGCGAGGTGTACTCGCCGATCGTTTCGGCGGAGATGTCCAGGCGCACGCGCACCGGCTGGCCGCCGCGCAGCATGCGCACGAGCTGATCGGCGTCGGGATTGGACAGGGCCGCGGCGGGGATGCGGGGCACGTCCGGGAGGTAGCGCATCGTGCCGGTGTGCGCGAAGCGGTCGTTGCTGGTGCCGATCGAGCGGATCAGGATGGCCGAGGCGCCCTTGCGCGCCGCTTCCACCGCGCCGTTGCTGCGCGCGCCCACCGCCGGGCCGTAGCCGCGGCCGTCGCGGAAGCGCACCATCCGGTTGGAGATGAAGGCGATCTTGCCGGCCAGGCTGCCCTCGGGCGCGGCCTTGAGCGCGTCGAGGTTGGCGAACTCGACCACCTCCGCGTCCAGCGGCGCGTCGCCGGTGCCGATGCTGCCGCCCAGGGCGGTGACGACGAGGTTCTGCGGGAAGGGCGCGAGCACCTGGGCCGATTCGCGATGGCGCAGCCAGACCGGGAAGGTGACGGGCTCGAGGTAGACGGTGTCGAAGCCCATCGCCTCGAAGCGGCGCCGGGTCCACTCGACCGCGCGCGCATCGGCCTCGCTGCCGGCCAGGCGGGGGCCGACCTCGGTGGTCAGGCCCTCGACGAAGCCGTAGGCCTCGCTGCCGGCCAGGGCGCGCTCACGCAGGGACGTGGCGGTCGCGATGGCGGCCTCGTCCAGGCCGTCGGCGGCGGCGGGCAGGGCGACGGCGAGGGCTAGCAGCAGGACGCAAGGACGCATGGGTTCGGGTCTCCTTAAAACAAGCGCCGGCCTTTCGGGCCGGCGCCGGGACGTGCGCGCGGGATCAGCGCGCCTTGAGGGTGTCGCGGATCTCGGTGAGCAGCTTGACCTCGTCGCTGGGCTCGGCCGGCGCCGGCGGCGCCTCCTCCTGCTTGCGCTTGAGGCGGTTGATGACCTTCACGGCCACGAAGATGGCGAAGGCGATGATGGTGAAGTCGACGATGGTCTGGATGAAGGCGCCGTACTTGATCATCACCGCCGGCACCTCGGCGCCGGCGGCGTCCACGCTGGCCGCCTGCAGTTCGAAGGCCAGGTCCGAGAAGTTCACCCGCCCGACCAGGAAGCCGATCGCCGGCATGATGATGTCGTTCACCAGCGAGCCGACGATCTTGCCGAAGGCCGCGCCGATCACCACGCCCACGGCGAGGTCGACGACGTTGCCGCGCATCGCGAATTCCTTGAACTCCTGGATCATGCCCATTGCGGGACTCCTGGTTGGCCGGTCCGCCAGAATCTACACCAGGGCCGGGGTGATGTGGCCCGAGAGCGTGGCCACGCCCTCCAGCGCCGCCTCGAAGCGGTCGCCGGGGCGCAGCGCGGCCACGCCGGCCGGCGTGCCCATGAAGACCAGGTCGCCGGCGCGCAGGTCGTAGAGCTTCGAGAGTTCGTGGATCACCTCGGCCACGCCGAACACCATCTGGTCCAGGCCCGAGGCCTGGCGCAGTTCGCCGTTGACGTGCAGGCTCAGGCGGCGCGAGGCGATGTCGCCCGCCTCCGCCGCCGGCACGATGCCGCTGCAGGGCGCCGACTGGTCGAAGCCCTTGCCGGTGTCCCAGGGCAGGCCCTTGGCCTTGGCCTGGGCCTGCAGGTCGCGCCGGGTCAGGTCCAGGCCCACGGCATAGCCGAACACCAGGTCCATCGCCGCCGCCACCGGCACCAGGCCGCGGGCGTCGCGGCCCAGGGCCACCACCAGCTCCACTTCATGGTGCAGGTCGTTCGTGCCGCGCGGGTAGGCCACGGCGCCGCCATCGGGCACCAGGGCATCGGCCGGCTTGGCGAAGAACACCGGCTGGCCGCGGTCGACGCTGGCGCCCATCTCCCGGGCGTGGTCGGCGAAATTGCGGCCGATGCAATAGATGCGGTGCACGGGAAACGCGGCCTCGGTGCCGCGCACGGGCAGCACGGCCGCGGGCGCGGCGGGGAAGACGGTGGGAGTCATGGCGGGCGCGATCGGGGAAAGCGCCGATTCTAGCGGCGGCCCGGGGGCCGCGGGGGCTCAGCGCAAGGAGAGCGGGGTGCCCGGGCCGGGCTCGCGCACGCGTGTGTATTCGCCTTCGATCACGTCGGCCGCCGGGGCGGCGGCCTCCGGCGCACGGGCGCTGCGCACCAGGCGGCGCACGGCCGCGAACAGCAGCATGCCCAGGCCGATCACCACGCCGAACACCACCAGCACCAGCAGCAGGGCCAGGCCCAGCAGCCCGACCAGCACGCGCAGCAGCGGGCTGCGGGGCTTGCAGGGGCGGTAGCTGAACAGGCGGTGGAAAACGAAGGTCATGTGCGGCGTGGCAGACTGCGGGGGACGGAGTATGGCGAGGCCGCGCGTGGAAAGTGTAAGTGGTTCGTTAATCGAGCTGGCCGGCTGGCCGCCCGAAGGCCTCTCGGAAACCGAGGTCGACCACGGCGGCGAGCGCCAGTCCCTGGTGCTGCTGCGCCAGGGCACCCAGCTGCGCGCCTGGCTCAACCTCTGCCCGCACGCGGGGCGGCGCCTGGACTGGGCGCCGGGCAAGTTCCTGGTGTCCAAGGGCCTGCTGGTCTGCGCCGCGCACGGCGCCAGTTTCGAGCTCGACCAGGGCCTGTGCGTCGCCGGCCCCTGCCGCGGCGCGTCGCTGGTGCCGGTGCGGGTGGCCGTCGCCGGCGGCTAGAACATCAGGTTGACCATCAGCAGCACGATGGCCAGGTAGACCAGGGTGAGCGGGGCGCCGATGCGCCAGAAATCCCGGTTGCCGTAGCCCGCCGGGCCACTGACCATCGCCAGCACCGGATTGGACACGCTGAGGAAGTTGTTCGAGGCCGACAGCGCCGTCAACAGCGCGAAGGCCACCGGATTGCCGCCCGCGGCCAGGGCCACGTTGATGGCCATGGGCACCATCACCACTGTCGCCCCGACGTTGCCGATCACCAGGGCGAAGGCCGTCGCCAGCAGGCCCACCGCCGCCTCCAGCAGCCAGATCGGCACGTCCTCGCCGATGCGCTCGAGCACCTGCTGCGCCACCCAGGCGGCGGCGCCGGTGGAGTCCATCGCCCAGCCGAGCGGGATCAGGCAGGCCATCAGGAACACGGTCTTCCAGCTGACCGCGGCATAGGCCTCGTCCATGTTCAGCACGCCGGTGAGCATCATCGCCGCCGCGCCGGTCATCAGCGCGATCGGCACGGGCACCAGGGTGGTCAGGGCCAGGGCCATCGCGCCGATGAACACGCCCAGCGCCCACCACAGCTTGTGCGGCCGCTGCTGGCCCTTGGGGTAATCGGTGACGACGACGAAGTCGCGGCTCTCGCTGGCCTGGCCCAGGTCGGTCCAGATGCTGTGGAAGACCAGCATGTCGCCGGCCTTGATCGGCATCCGGCGGATATCCTCGCGCCAGACCTGGCCGTCGCGGTTGATCGCCAGCAGGCTGATGCCGAAGCGCTTGCGCAGTTGCAGCTGGGCCTGGGCCTTGCCGATGAAGGTGGACGTGGGCGGGATGACCGCCTCGGAAATGCCCGAGCGGCTGGGGTTGAACAGGTCGGCGAAGTGGCGCAGGCGGGCCGACATGCGCAGCAGGTTCTTCTGCGCGTAGTCCTGGATGGTTTCGCGCGGGCCCATCACGCCCAGCACGCTGCCCACCCAGATCATCTGGTCGGCCGGCGGCGCCAGCCGGGCTTCGTTGCCGCTGAGCAGGGCCAGGTACAGCGGTGCGTCCCGCTGCGCCTCCGCCTCTCCCACGCTCATGCCCACCAGCGGGCTCTCGGCGGTGACGGTGAGTTCGAACACGTCGCCCTCGATGCCGTAGGCGCGCGCGAAGTAGCTCTGCGTGCGACCGGGCGCCACGCCCTTGTCCTCGACCTTCGCCAGCTGGCGCGGGCCGACGAAGCGGAAGTAGGCCAGGCCCACCAGCAACAGCAGCAGGCCCACCGGCAGCGGCGCGAACATCTCCAGCGGCTCGAGCGTGGCCGCACCCGAAGGCAGGCTGCGGTTGGCGGCCAGCAGCAGGTCGTTGAGCATGATCAGCGGCGAGCTGCCGATCATGGTCAGGCCGCCGCCCAGGACGATGGCCGCGGCCACCGGCAGCAGCAGGCGGGCCATGCCGATGCCGCTGCGGCCCGAGACGCGCGAGGCCACCGGCAGGAACAGCGCCATCACCGACGGGTTCTGCATGAAGCCCGACATCAGGCCGGCGGTGGCCGAGGTGAGCAGGATCAG